>JBDGUA010000035.1:0-7150 GCA_042216345.1 Haloferacaceae archaeon | reverse complement strand
CGACCCACGACCTGCTCGAGGGCGAGGAGGCCGAGTTCCAGGAGTACACCCTCGTCCGCTTCGGCTGGGACGGCGGCGATGCGACCGGGGCCGAAGCGACCGGCGAAGACGCGACCGACGACGGCGAGATCACGGTCCCGATGGCGACGCTGCGCCCGGAGACGGTCCGCGGGGTCACCAACGCCTTCATCGACCCCGACGCCGACTACGCCCTGGCCGCGGTCGACGGCGAGCGCTGGCTCGTCTCGGCGGCGGCGACCGAGAAGCTCGAGTTGCAGGACCGCGAGGTCGAGGTCCTCGAGGAGTTCACGGGCGAGCGCCTGGTCGGCGAGCGCGTCACCAACCCCATCACCGGCGAGGACGTGCTCGTCCTCCCGGCGTCGTTCGTCGACGCCGACAACGCCACCGGCGTGGTGATGTCGGTGCCGGCCCACTCGCCGGACGACTACGTGGCCCTGCAGGAGGCCAAGGCCGACGCCGAGCGCCTGCGCGAGTACGGCATCGACCCCGAGGAGGTCCGGGCCATCGAGCCCCGGCCCATCATCGAGGTCGAGGGCTACGGCGAGATTCCGGCGAGAGACGCCGTCGAGGAGGCCGGAATCGACTCGAGCACCGACCCCGAACTCGAGGTCGTCACCAAGGAGCTGTACAACCGGGAGTTCCACGCCGGCCACCTCACGGACGCCTACGAGGAGTTCGCCGGCGAGGTCGTCGAGGACGTCCGCGAGCGCTTCCGCGAGCACTACCGCGAGACGGGCGCGTTCGACTCCATGCAGGAGTTCTCCGAGGAGGTCGTCTGCCGCTGCGGCGGCGACGTCGAGGTCGCCAAGCAGGAGACGTGGTTCCTGCGCTACAACGACGAGCAGTGGAAGCGCAAGACCAAGAACCTGGTCGAGCGCATGGACGCCATCCCGGAGAACACCCGCGGGGAGTACCTCCACACGATCGACTGGCTGAACGAGTGGCCCTGCATCCGCAACTACGGGCTGGGCACCCGGCTGCCGTGGGACCCCGACTTCGTCATCGAGCCCCTCTCGGACTCGACGATCTACATGGCCTACTACACGATCGCTCACCGCCTGCGGGAGATCCCCGTCGAGGACCTCGACCGGGACTTCTTCGACGCGCTGTTCTACGGCCCCGACGCCGTCGACGACCCCGACGAGCGCGCCCTGCAGCTGCGCGAGGAGTGGACCCACTGGTACCCGGTCACCTACCGCTTCTCCGCGAACGACCTCATCTCGAACCACCTGACGTTCTTCCTCTACCACCACGCCGAGCTCTTCGCCGAGCCCGACTGGCCCCAGGGCATCGTCGTCATGGGCATGGGGCTGCTCGAGGGCCAGAAGATGTCCTCCTCGAAGGGCCACGTCGTCCTCCCCGGCACCGCCATCGAGAAGTACGGCGCCGACACGGTGCGTTTCTTCCTGCTCAACAGCTCCGAGCCCTGGCAGGACTACGACTGGCGCGACGACCTCGTCGAGAGCACGCACAACCAGCTCCGGCGCTTCTGGAACCGCGCGGAGGAACTCATCGACGGTCCCGAAGGAGAGCGCGACCTCGCGGGCATCGACCGCTGGCTGCTCTCGAAGCTCCAGGGCACCGTCGCCGACGTGACCGAGGCGATGGACAACGCTGAGACGCGCGCGGCCACCCAGGCGGCGTTCTACGACTTCGAGGAGGACCTGCGGTGGTACCGCCGCCGCGCCGACCGCGACCGCCCCGGCGCGCGCTGGACGCTCCGGCACGTCCTGGAGACCCGTCTGCGCCTGCTGGCGCCGTTCACGCCGTTCATGGCGAACGAACTCCACGAGCGCCTGACCGGTACCCCCGCCGAGGACGAGCCGTGGCCCGCGGTCGAGCCCGACCTGCAGGACCCGCGGATCGAACTCCGCGAGCAGCAGGTCGAGCGCGTCGCTGGCGACATCCGGGGCATCCAGGAGTCGCTGCGCAACGCCGACGAGGAGATCCCCGAGGCCGACCCGGACCTGATCCGGATCGTCGTCGCCGCCGACTGGAAGCGGCAGGTCTTCGAGACCGTCGCCGAGGTCGGCCCGGAGGTCGGCGCCGTGATGAACGAGGTCATGCAGGACCCCGACCTGCGCGAGCGCGGCAACGCGGTCAACGCCCTCGTCCAGGAACTGGTCGAGGTCGCCCGCGACCACGACCCCGAGGAGCGGGCCCTGCTGGCCGACCTCGACGAGGTCGCCGCCTACGAGTCGGCGGCGGCGTTCCTCGCTGAGGAGTTCGACGCCGAGGTCGAGGTCGTCGACGAGGCCGACGCCGACGACGAGAAGGCCGGCAACGCCGTCCCGCTGCGACCGGCGATCAGTCTCGTGGCCGACTGAGCGCGGTCGGCGCGCCGCCCCGTTCGACGCCGCCGGCCCGTTCGCGGCGCGGCTGCCTCTCACCGCGGCGGCCCGTTCGCCCCGCCCTGTTCGACACGCGGCGGCTGCGCTCCGCGCGGCTCCCTCCCGCCGCGAGGGCGCCTGTAAACCCTTATGTGAATCCCGCGGCGAATTTCAGCCACCATGAGCGACCTCCCCGAGGAGTTCAACTGCACGATCACCAACTGGGAGTACATCTACGGGCTCTGCCGCGCGGTCAGCGACCAGGTCAAGGCCTCCGAGTTCGAGCCGGACGTCGTCGTCGCCCTCGCCCGCGGCGGCTGGTTCGCCGGGCGGTGCACCTGCGACTTCCTCGGGCTCGACGACCTGACGAGTCTGAAGATGGAACACTACGTCGGGACCGCCCAGAAGTCCGGCGAGCCCGAGGTGCGCTACCCGATGCCGGAGGGGAGCGTCCAGGGCAAGGACGTGCTCGTCATCGACGACATCGCCGACACCGGCGGGTCGATCCGCCGCGCCGAGGAGTACGTCCTCGAGCGCGACGCCGGCCAGGTCCGGACGGCGACCCTCCAGCTGCTGGGCACCTCGGAGTTCCAGCCCGACTACGTCGGCGAGCGCCTCGAGGAGTGGGCCTGGATCGTCTACCCCTGGAACTTCATCGAGGACATGGTCGACCTGATCTCGGGGGTCATGGCGAAGGCCGACGAGGAGACCTTCTCCCGCGAGGACGTGCGCCACTACCTCTCGGCGTACCACGACGTCGACCGCATCGAGATGGAGATCGCCCAGCCCGACCGCCTCGAGGAGGTCCTGCGCGAGATGGTCCGCCGGGGCGTCGCCGAGCGCGTCGACGACGACGCCTGGGCGCTCCTCGAGAACGACGGCGTCGGCGCCTGAGCCGACCGTGGACGCCCCGCCGTCCGCCGCCGAACTCGACGCCCTCCTGGCGGCGCTGGAACTGAAAGACGAGCGCCGCACGGGGTGGGACCTCCGCGGGGTCGACGACCCCGAGACGGTCGCCGCCCACACCTGGGGGGTCGCCTACCTCTGCCTGCTCTACGCCGACCGCGTCGGCGGGCGCGTCGACGGTGAGGGTGACGGACCTCCCCCCGAAGACGCGACCGTCGACCGCGACCGCGCCCTCCGGATGGCCGTGCTCCACGACGTCGCCGAGGCCGAGACCGGCGACGTGGCGACGCGGGCGGACTCGACCGCCGAGACGCCAGACCCCGCCGCCAAGGAGCGCCGCGAGCGCGCCGCGATGGGGTCGCTGCTCGGTCCATTCTCGGACGAGCCTGAGCTTCGGGACCTCTGGGAGGAGTACGAGGCCCGCGAGACGCTCACCGCGGCGTTCGTCAAGGACATGGACCTCGTCGACATGTGCCTTCAGGCGCTCTATTACGAGCGCGCGGAGCGCTACGAACCCGGCGAGAGCGACGCCTTCGCGGAGTACGACCGGCTGGACGAGTTCTTCGCGACCGCCGAGCCACGGCTCCGGACCGACGTGGGCCACGCGCTCTACCGGGCGATTCGCGAACGCTACGAACGGGTCAGGGACGAGCGCGGCCACCCCGGCGACGACCGCGACCACTCTGGCGACGCCGCCACCGACGACACAGACGACGCAGCCACCCACGACCTGGCTACCGACGACACCGACCGGGGGACCTGACCGTGGCGCTGCTCGACATCTTCGCGTCGGCCATCCTGCCCATCGTCGCGCTGGCGGGGGTCGGCGTCCTGCTGGGCCGGGTCCGGGCGGTCGACCCCGCCCCGCTCAACACCGTGACCGTCTACGTGCTGGCGCCGGCGCTGGTGTTCTACAGCCTCGCGACGACGACCCTCTCGGGCGGGGCGCTCGCCCGGATCACGGTCGGCGTCGTCGGGTTCCACCTGGCCATGCTGGTCGTCGCCGAGGGGATCGGTCGCCTCGCGGGCGAGCGCGAACCCCTCCTGAGCGCGCTGGTGCTGGTGAGCGTCTTCGGCAACACCGGCAACTACGGCGTCCCGCTGTCGTCGTTCGCCTTCGGCGCCACCGGTCGCTCGACGGCGGTGCTGTACCTGACCGTCCAGGGGGTGCTCATCTACACCGTGGGCGCGTACGTGGCGGCCCGCAGCGGCGGGACCAGCGGGCTGGCGAGCGTCCGGCGCGTCCTGAAGCTCCCGCTGGTGTACGCCGTCGCCGCGGCGCTGGCGCTGCGGCTGCTGGGGGCGGTCCCGGCCGCCGACACGACGCTGATGCGGACGGTCGAACTCGTCGGCAACGCGGCCATCCCGGTGATGCTGCTCATCCTCGGGATCCAACTCGCCCGGGTCGACACCGCCGGGGCGCTCTCGATGACCTGGACGCCGACGCTGCTGAAGATGCTCGTCGCGCCGGTCGTCGCCCTCGGGGTCGCGCTGGCGACGGGCTTCGCCGACCCGACGGTCGCCCGGACGTTCGTCCTGGAGTCGGCGACGCCGACCGCGATCACGACGCTGATCCTTCTCGGGGAGTTCGGCGAGGGGGCCATCGAGGGCGTGCCCACGACGGCCTACGTGAGCACGGTCGTGCTGGTGACGACGCTGGCGAGCATTCCCCTCCTGACCGCGCTGATCGCCATCCTGCGGTCCGGGATCGTGATCTGAGGGGCCGGTGGACGACCGTCGCGATCGGCGTCTTCCGCCGTGACGAGACGGCCGTCGGGGAGCCGCGCGCGATGGGTAAAGGGACTCTTTGGCCGTAGAGAAGCCACTTCTGCGCCCCCGGTCGACGTACAGACATGAACCGCCGCCGTTTCCTCGCCACCGCCGGTGCGGCGGCGGCGTCCCTGTCGGGGTGCATCGGGTCTGGCATGCCGACGGACGCCGTCGTCAGGACGGTCCAGGAATCCCCGCCGGCGGACGTGGCGTCCGTGGCGTACGACGAACTGCCACCGGCCGAACAGGAGATTGCCCGGACTGCCGTCGAGGAGGCGTTCTACCACGCCTGTGCCGACCTGCCGCCGGCGCTTCGATCGTTCTCCGAGCGGTTCGACGGGCCCGACGACGCCTACCTGGAGTATCAGGGGACGAGTTACGCCGTGTGGATTCGAATCGAGGACACGATTCGGGCGGGAACCGCCCCGCCGCCCGAAAACGAGCCATCGTGTGGCCTGCTCTGACTGGGCGGGACCGCCCTGACGACTCCGCGTTCCACGGCACCCGTTCTCACAGACCCCCCACGTCGCCCGTCACTCCCGCGCGGGTCCCGGCTGTTCCCGTCGTCTCTCAGTAGTCGCCGAGCCGCGACTGCCCGCCCGAGCCGTCGCCCGCGGCGTCCCCGACCCCGGCGAGGTCCGCGGCGGCAGCGACGGTGTCGAAGAAGGTCTCGCGCTGGCTGCGGTCGTACAGCGTCGCCGCCGGGTGGAGACAGACCAGCAGGCGCCGGGACGACCCCCCGATGCGCGCGTCGTGGACGTCCCCGGCCTCCTTGGTGACGGCGACGTCCCGGCCGAGCAGGTGCTGGCTGGGCACCTTCCCGAGGGTGACGATCAGCTCGGGGTCGATCCGGTCGAGTTCCGTCTCCAGGTACCCCCGGCAGTTCTCCAGTTCCTCGCTCGTCGGGTCGCGGTTCTCTGGCGGTCGGCAGCGCACGCAGTTGGTGATGCGGACGTCCTCGCGGACCACCCCCGCCTCCCGGAGGGCCTCGTCGAGCACGTCGCCCGAGCGCCCGACGAACGGTTCGCCCTGCTGGTCTTCCTGCTCGCCCGGCCCCTCGCCGACGAAGACGAGGTCGGCGTCTGCGGGGCCGGTGCCGTTGACGATGCGGCTCCGGGAGTCGACCAGCGCCGGGCAGCGCTCGCACGACTCCACGCAGAGGCCCTCCATCTCGCTCATACCGGACGGGCGTGGTCGAGCGGCTTAACTGCTGGCGATACGGGGGCGGCGGAGTGGCGCACGTCTCGAACGCCCCGGGGTTGTCGCTCCCCGCGGCGACAGCGCTCCCGAGCGTCGCCTACTCCCGAAAGCGCCGTCCGGCGCGGGCGGCCAGGCGCGCGACGCGAAGCGGTTCCGGTCGACCGCTCCCTGCGGGGGTGAATCCCCTGACGACCGCGTCGGCCGCGTCGGCCTCGATGCCGACTTCGCGGACGAACACGCGGTCGTCGCCGACGGCGAGTTCGCGTCGGGGCGGCTGGTCGCGGTAGGTTTCGAGGCGGGTCTCGAGGGCCTCGTCCGCGAACTCCGCCCGGAGGGCGTCGGCGAGGCCGGGGCTGCCCCCGTAGGAGACCGAGAGGACGGGAACGTCGAGTTCGGCGTGGAGCCGGCGCAGGTCGAGGAGGTTGAACCAGGCGGGTGCGATCCCGGACAGCAGGAGGTAGCGGACGTCCTCGCGCCCGAGGTCACGGGCGAGCGCGAGGACGGCGTCGGTGGCGTCGCTGCCGCCGACCGTGCAGGTCTCGAAGGCGAGTCCGTCGAGCACGCGGTCGGCGCGCACGACCGCCCCCGCGAGCACGCTCTCCGGGTCGGGCGCTGGCCCCGCGGTGGCACCCTGGTAGGACTCGGCGACGCCGAGCGCCCGGACCCCTGACTTCACTCGTCTTTGATCTCCTGGAGCCGGTCGAGGAGCTCGTCGTTCGAGGCGCCGATCTCGTACTCGACGTCGCCGCTGTGGTCGTTCTGGGACGTCGCTACGCCCTCGTTTTCTTCGAGGTCAGTGTCGTAGTCCTGGTTGTCTTGCTCGGACTCGTCGTAGCTACCAAATCCCATTGCACACAGACCTACGGCCCGTATCCCCAAAAATCATGTGCAGGGGACGACCCGCCGGGCGCGGCGTCGGTCTC
>JBDGUA010000058.1:0-7709 GCA_042216345.1 Haloferacaceae archaeon | reverse complement strand
CGTGCTCGGTCGTGAGGACCGACCACTCCCGCTGGACGTGCTCGGTCGTGAGGACTCAAGTGCCCACTGGACGTGCTCGGTCGTGAGGACCGAGCACGCCCACTAATAACGGAACTTTAATGCGCCCTTCCGGAAGAAATACGACCAAGAATGATCCCCCTTCAGGTAATCGACAGCTTCCTGCTCCAGTACAACGTGGGGCAGGCGCTCCTGCTGTTATTCGTCCTCTCGACGGTAGGGGTGCTCTCGCTGAAGTCACAGAAGATCATCGCGCTCAACACCCTCGCGTTCGGGGTCATCTTCCTGCTGACCCCCCAGAGCCTCGTCCCGGTCCACTACATGTTCCTCGGCGTGGTCCTGCTCCTGATCGGCCCGATCCTCTACACGACCGCCCGCGAGTAACTGCCGCCGGTCTCTTTTCAGCTCTCTCTCTTTCGCCGTCCCCGTCACGGATCGCGTCGGCGCCGTCCGTGTCGTAACCGCCTTACGGGAGCCGACCTTACATCCGACAATGAGTCGGGTCGTCGCGGGCGCGCGCCTGCACTTCGGGTTCACCAACCTCAGCCTCGTCCACGAGCGCCTCTACGGCGCGCTGGGCGTCGCCCTCGAGGAGCCCCGGATCGTCGTCCGGGCCGAGCGCGCCGACGAACTGCGCTGCGACGACCCCCTGGCCCGCGAGTACGCCGCGCGGGCCGTCGACCTCCTCGGCGTCCCGGGCGCCGACGTGCGCGTCGAGGACGGCCTCCCGCGCCACGTCGGCCTCGGCAGCGGGACCCAGTACGCGCTGGCGACGCTGACCGCGGTGGCGAGGGCGTACGACCGCGACCCGCGGGTGCGCGAGCGAGCGCCGGAACTCGGTCGAGGCGGGCGCTCGGGGGTCGGGGTCGCCGCCTTCGAGTCCGGCGGCTACCTCCTCGACGCCGGCCACCCGACGGCCCGCTTCACCACCGCCCGGCCGCCCGTCGGTCGCTGGACCGTCCCGCCGGTCGCGGCGCGCCACGACGTGCCCGACCACTGGCGGTTCCTGCTGGTCGTCCCGACCGTCGATCCCGGGTGCAGCGGCGACGAGGAGGACCAGGCGATGCGCGCGGTGGTCGAGCGGGCCGACCCCGACCGGGCGGACGAGATCGCGGGCATCCTGAGCCGGCGCGTCCTGCCCGCGGTCGCCGAGGGCGCCGTCGAGCGCTTCGGCGAGGCCGTCGCCGAGGTCGGTCGGCTCAACGGCGCCTGGTACGCCGACGAGCAGGGCGGGGTCTACCGCCCGCCCGTGGGCGACCTCGTGGCGACGCTGACCGACGCGCCCGCGGTGTACGGCGCCGGCCAGTCCTCGTGGGGGCCGGCGGTCTACGGCGTCACGGACGCCGACCGGGCCGCTGACGCGCGCGACGCCGGCGAGCGGGCGCTCGCGGCCGCCGACGTCGACGGCGAGGTGCTGGTCGTCCGGGGCCGCAACGAGGGCGCCGTCGTCGACCCCTGAAGGGACCCGGTCCTCCACAACGCCTAAGCGGGCGCCGGGTGAGGGTCCGCTATGAGTCAGATCCCCTTCGGCGTCTCTCGGCTCGATTCCATCATCGGCGGCGGGGCCCCGCCGGGGAACGTCGTGCTCGCGGTCGAGGAGTCCGGCGCGGGCGCCCGGGAGTTCGTCTACACGAGCGCGGTGATGAACTCGCTGGCCCGCCGCGACCCGGAGCTGTTCGACCTCCACTACGGCGACATCCACCCGGACGCGGGCGTCCCGCCGGCGGTCCACTACCTCTCGTTCACCGCCGACGAGGACAACCTCAAGCGGGAGATGACCTACACGATGGACGACGAGATCGTCGACACCGCGATCCCGGGGATCCAGTTCCGGGACTTCTCCGCGGAGTACTTCCAGCTGAGCCCCATCCCCCGGGAGTGGTACGTCGGCGAGACCACCAGCGTCACGGACCTGAGCAAGCAACACGATCGGAAGGAACTGCTCACGGCCCTCGGCGACTACCTCAACGTGAACGCCGCCGAGAACCTGGTCGTCATCGACTCGATCACCGACCTGGTGGGCGGGGTCGGCGAGGAGATGGACTGGCCGACCATCGTCATGCTGGTGAAGGGGCTGAGCAAGGCCGCCTACCGCTGGGGCGGGCTGATCATCGTGCTGGTGAGCGAGGAGTCGCTGACCGAGACCGAACTCGGGGCGCTCATGGAGGGGGTCGGCGGCACGCTGCGCTTCGAGTGGGAGTCCGGCGGCTCCCAGCGCGCCCGGACGATGATCGTCGAGGAGTTCCGGGGCGTGCTCTCCCAGCTCGAGGAGGAGAACATCGTCCGCTTCGAGGTCGAGATCCACGACGCCGGCCTCGACGTGAGCGACGTCCGCAAGATCCGCTGAACGGCAGCTACTGTGCGAAGATACTTACTCTCGCCGCGTGCAAGGTGTAGCATATGTCGGGCGAGTACGACGAACAGCTGCCCGAGGACCTCAGGGAGTGGGTCGAACAGCGAGCCCAATCGTCAGAACTGGAGCGAGCGGACGTACTCGCCCGGGCGGTCGCCGCCTACCGGTTCCTGGAGGACGAGGACGAGACGCTGGCCCTCGGCGACGGCCAGGGCGAACTGATCGCGACCCGGGACGTGATCGAGCGCTTCGAGTCGCTCGGCGACCGGGTCGACGACCTCGACGCCGAACTGGACGAGAAGATCGACGACGTCCGCGAGCGCGTCATCCAGGTCAAACGCGAGGCCGACGAGAAGGCGCCCGCCGACCACGACCACGAGAAACTCGGTCAGCAGCTCGAACAGACGCGGCGAGAGCTCCGGGAGATCCGGGAGACGACGGACGACCTCGAGGAGACGGTGGACGACGGCTTCGAGAACTTCGAGGAGGTGCTGGAGTACCTCACCGACACGACCGACGACCTCGAGGAGCACGTCGACACGCTGGCCCGGGCGATCATCGACCTCCGTGGGCGCGTCCGGGAAGTGGAGGGAGACGTCTCCAGCCGGAAGGTCCTCGCGGACATCCAGTCCGAGGCGAACCGGGGGGGCATCTCGACCGCCAAGTGCGCCGACTGCGGCTCGAAGGTACAACTGGGCCTGCTGTCCTCGCCGTCCTGTCCCCACTGCGGCTCTCCGTTCCAGGACGTCGAGCCCGCGAGCAGTTTCTTCGGCACGGCGACGCTGACGACCGGCGGCCACCCCCAGCTCGAGAGCGGCGAACCCGAATCCGAGCCCGAATCGCCTGACGAACTCTTCGACGCCGACGGGGCGATAGAATGACCGACGAGCCGACCGACGACGACCGGAGCCCGGGCGAGTCGGAATCGGAACCGACCGAGACCCCGACGGCGGAGCCCGCAGATGGGGAGGCGCCGACGCGCCGCGAGGGGCGGGCGCCGCTGGACGACCTCTCGCAGAAGGTGCGAGAGCGACGCGCGGATCGGGCGAGCGAGGAGGCCGACGAGGAGGACCTCTTCGAGGAGGTCGACGTGGGCGACGTCGACGTCGACGAGGTCTGGGACGAACTGCTCGGCGAGGAGAGAGCGGAGGCCGAGGGCAAGGCCGTCGGCGCCGGCACGGCGGCCGAGGAGGTCAGGGCCGGCGACGCCGACCGGCGCGCCGAACACGTCCTCCCGAAGGCCGAGTTCTGCGAGCGCTGTCCGTACCTCTCGGCGCCCCCGGAGCTGGGGTGCACCCACGACGGGACCGACATCGTCGAGGTCACCGACGTCGAGCACTTCCGCGTCCGCGGCTGCCCCTTCGCCGTCGAGGACGAGCCCGCCTTCGAGGAGTTCGGGTGACCCCCGAGCGCGGCGTCCCACGGGTCGTGGCGCCTTAGTAGCCCCGGCCCCTCGATCCGGTATGCAGTTCTGCGACGAGTGCGGCTCGATGATGGTCAGCCAGGACGGCGAGATGGTCTGCACCGCCTGCGGCGCCAGCGCCGAGCGGGACGCCGACCTCGCCGAGCAGTTCGTCTCGACCGAGGAGCAGAGCGACGACGACGTGATCGAGACCGAGGAGGGCGCCAGCTTCGAGGGCAAGCCCACCGCCACGGACGTGACCTGCGACCGGTGCGGCCACGGCGAGGCCTGGTACACCATCAAACAGACCGGCTCCGCCGACGAACCGCCGACGCGATTCTTCAAGTGCAAGGAGTGCGGCCACCGCTGGCGCGGCTACAACTGACGTACCGAACGCCGATCCTCACGAGAGCCGCGGCGCCAGGAACCCGACCACGGCGTCGGCGACTTTCGCCTGCTGGCCGACGAAGAAGTGATCGCCCGGAAGTTCCGCGACGATCCAGCCGGCCCCGCGGGCGGCGGCGACGACCCCCTCCCAGTCGGCGGTGTCGTCGCGGGCGCCGTAGACGACCTGCGCGGGCGCGTCGACCGCCGGGACCGCGGCGACGGCGTCGGCGCCGTCCTCGTGACCGCTGGCGGGCGCCAGGGCAGCGACCGCCGCGAGGTCGTCGCGCTCGGCGGCGACGAGGACGGCCGCGGCGCCGCCGAAGCTGTAGCCGAACAGGCCGACCCGCGCGTAGCGTTCGCCCGCCCAGTCGAGCGCGGCGTGGGCGTCGGCGCGCTCGCCCGTCCCCTCGGCCCAGGGGCCGTAGTCGAACCGGAGGCAGTCGATCCCGCGGTCGGTCAGGTCCTCGGCGACCGCCCGCAGGCGCTGGTCGGTTCGGCTGCCGCCGTGGCGGGGGTGGGGCGGGCAGGCCACGACGACGGCGTCGGCGCGGGCCGTCGGATTCGCGCGGTCCAGCGTCGCCCGGACGTCGCGGGCGCCGGGAATCGGGACGTCCTCCCGTTCGGTCATCGGCGGTGCTAGCACCGCGGCGCGATTGGGCGTTACGGTTCGGGGCGGTCGAGGCCCACCGCCGTCTCGAAGGCCTTACCCCCGCCGCTACCGGAGTGGCTGCCATGACCGAGGATTCGCGCGTCGAGTGGCGCGAGTGGGGTTCGGAGGCCTTCGAGACCGCCGCCGCCGAGGGGAAGCCGGTCCTGCTCTCGCTGACGGCGACGTGGTGCAGCGACTGCCACGAGATGGACCGCGAGACCTACGACGAGCCGCGGATCGCCGCCAACGTCAACGACCGCTTCGTGCCCGTGCGCGTCGACGTGGACCGCCACCCGCGCGTCCGCGAACGGTACAACATGGGCGGGTTCCCCTCGACGGTGTTCACCACCCCCGACGGGCGACTGCTGACGGGCGCGACCTACCTGGGTCCGCAGGGGATGCGCCAGGTGCTCGACAGCGTCTCGACGATGTGGGCCGAGAAGGGCGCCGAGGCCGGCCGGGTTCCGCGCGCTCTCGCCGACGACCCCACCCCCGCGGGCGAGGTCACCCCGACCATCGAGGAGCACCTCGCCGGCCAGCTCGGCGAGAAGTTCGACGAGCAGTACGCCGGCTGGGGCGAGGCCCAGAAGTTCCCCCTCCCGCGGACGATCGAGTTCGCGCTCAAGCGCGAGCGTGAGCAGGCGCTCCGGACGCTCGACGCGATCCGGGACCACCTCTACGACGACGTCGCCGGCGGCTTCTTCCGCTACGCCGGTCGCCGCGACTGGGGCGACGTCGCCTACGAGAAGCTGCTCGAACCCAACGCCGCGCTCGTCCGGGCGTTCGCGAACGCCTACCTCTACACCGGCGAGGAGGTCTACCGCGAGCCCGCCGAGCGGACGATCTCGTATCTGACCGGCGACCTCTGGAACGGCGCCGCCGTCGGCGGCAGCCAGGGTCCGGCGGGCGGCGCCGAGTACTACGGCGCCGACGCGGCCGACCGCGCGGAGCGCCCGGGCCCGCGAACCGACCTGACGGCCTTCGCCGGCGGCAACGCCATGGCCGCCGAGGCGCTGCTCACCTACGTCGCCTACACCGACGACGAGCGCGCCCGCGAGTACGCCGTGCGCGTCCTCGAGTACCTTCGCGACGACCTGCTCGACGGCGGCGCCGTCGTCCACTACCGGACCCGCGAGGAGACGGGCGAGTCGGGCGTCCTCGCCGACCAGGCCCGGGTGGCCAGCGCGTTCGCCCGCGCGAGCGAGGTCCTCGGCGGCGACTACCTCGAGACCGCCCGCGCCGTCGCCGACCACGCGATCGAGCAGCTCCACGAGTCCGGCTCGTTCCGCGACGGCCCCGCCGCCGGCCCCGGCCTGCTCGACCGACCGCTGCGCCCCCTCGACGACAACGTGGAACTGGCCGACGCGCTGCTGGACCTGGCGGTCCTCGCCGACGAGGAGCGCTACCGCGAGGTCGCCCGCGAGACCGTCGGCGCGTTCGCCGGCGCCTGGGATCGCATCGGCGTGCAGGTCGCGGGCTACGGCGCCGTGGCCGCGCGCCTCTGTCGCGACCCGCTGGTGATCGCCGTCGCCGACGACCCGGGCTCGGATCTCCACCGGGCGGCGCTGCGGGTCGCCGACCACGAGAAGGTCGTCGTCCCCGACGCGGCGAGGCGGACCGACGCCTTCGAACGGGGGCGGGCCTACGTCCGCCAGGGCGGGGACGCCCGCGCCGCGGATTCGCCCGACGAGCTGATGCAGCGCGTCGCGCAGGTCAGCGGCGAGTGAACCGGCGGTGGAAAGGGGTCGACGGCGAGTGTTTTTGTGTGCGGAGTCTGTGGACCCCCACATGGCGAACCTCCGGGACCTGGGGCTGTCGGAGTACGAGGCGCGGGCCTATCGCGCGCTGTTGCGCACTGGGTCGACGACGGCCAAGGAGCTCTCCCAGACCAGCGAGGTGCCGGTGGGGCGGATCTACGACGTCCTGTCCAACCTCGAGCAACGCGACCTCGTTCGCAGCCAGGCCGCCAGCCGGCCGAAGAAGTACGCCGCTGTCGAGCCGGACACCGCCCTGGATCGCCTGCTGGACGAGCGCAAGCGCGAGCTCGAAGAGCGGGCCGAGCAGTACGAGGAGACCGTCGACGAACTCGCCGCCGAACTGGACCGGCAGTCGGCGCCCGCCGAGGAGGGCTTCTGGACCGCCGCGGTCGGCCCCGAGGAGTCGGTCGACATGCTGGTCGAGCGGCTCGCGACCGCCGACGAGCGGATCGTGATCGTCGCCGGGAGCATCTCTCCGCAGTTCGACATCGGCGACGTGGGCGAGCGCGTCACCGACGAACTCACCGACGCCGCCGGCCGCGGCGTCGACGTGTCGGTGCTGATGTCGACCGACCTGGTCGCCTCGCTCCCGGAGACGCTGGGCCGTCGGTACGCCGACGAACTCGTCGGCCAGAACGGGTTCGAGGTCCGCGTCACCGACGAGATCGAGGGGACGTTCAACCTCATCGACTTCCGAGAGGTGTGTATCGAGGTGCCGAACCCGCTGGACCCCGGGGAGACGTTCGCGCTCATCGACCTGACCGACAGCGAGTTCGCGAACGACGTCCGCGACGTGATCAGCCCCCGCTGGCAGGAGGCCGAGCGGCTCGATCTCGACCGGGACCTCGGCGCGGGGCTGGATCCGGACCCAGACCTCGGGTGAGCGACGCCGGACGGGGACGCTCCCGGCGAGCTACGCGCCGTTCAGCTCCGTCCGGAGCTGGGCCATCGTGACCTCGCGCTCGGCGTGGGCGTTGTGCTGGTGGATGGACTCGTCGTTCGACTGTTTCATGTGGACCGTCGCGTCGTCCGGCAGGTGGTCGAAGGCGTCGACGACGTCCTCGGCCATCGAGCGGACGCAGTCCTCGACGAACTTGGCGTTGGCGTGGGCGTGGTAGGTCATGTGGTCCTCGTCGGGGCGCT
>JBDGUA010000038.1:0-12086 GCA_042216345.1 Haloferacaceae archaeon | reverse complement strand
GGGGCGCACGCGAGTCCGGTCGCGTTCACGGGAGAAAAGCCCCCGGGTGAGGTCCGGGGTGGACAGACGGTCAGTCCTCCAGCAGCGCGGGCAGGTCGTTGACGGTCTCGACGACGGCGTCGGCGCCCGCCTCGCTGTACTTCCGGCGGCCGGCCTCGCCGGTCAGCCCGCCGGTGAGGACGCCCACCCCGTAGTAGGCCCGGGTCGAGTCGGCCTCGCGGGCGTTGATCGCGGTCCGCACGTCGTCGAGGGTGTCGCCGGCGAAGGCCGTCGCCCGGGCGTCGAAGCGCTCGGCCAGCGCGATCAGCGCCTCCGGGTGGGGCTTTCCGCGCTCCCAGTCGTCCATGGTGAAGCGGTGCTCGTCGGGGACGTCCAGACCCACGCGCTCCAGGGCGATGTCGGCCTCGGCGGCCGGGCGCCCGGTGAGCACGCCAACGTCGAAGCGCTCGGTCAGGTCGTCGACGGTCGCCGAGTCGAGCAATACCGGCTCGTCGTGGATGTATCCCGCCGTCTCGAGCGGCGGTTCGCCCCCCTCGAGGTCGCGGTAGAGGTCCGCGCCCAGGTACAGCGCCTGGAAGACCGCGCGGAGTCGCTCGCGGTCCCAGCGGTCGGTGATCTCGGCCTGGGCCGCGGCCGGGAGGTCGCCGACGACGGCCCGGGCGCCCGAGAGCCCGCCGCCGCGCTCCCGGACGGCGTCGGTGAACGCCGCGAGGGACTGGTCCAGGCCGTGGTCGGTCCCGAGGACGTACAGGGCGGCGGCGTAGGTGAGCTCCCAGTCGTTGTTGAACCCGCCGGCGTCCTTGAACAGCTGGACGTCCCCGACGTCGATGGTCTCGCCGTAGACCTCCCGGATGGACTCGACGATGGCCCGCCGGTAGGACTCGCCGACGTCCACCAGCACGCCGTCGATGTCGAGGACGACTGCGTCTACTCGCATGCCCAGAGGAAGCAGGGCGGTTCGGAAAGACGTTCCGAGTCTGGTCGAGTGGGCGGCTGTGACCGCCCCCCGTGGTGTCACCTGTCTAACCTAATCAGCTCGGTGGCAGTTCTTTCCGGACCGACGTACGTGTGCAGCAGCGTTTGATGTGTCCGTCTCCGAGCTGCTCGCGTAATGCGACTCAAAGTTGCAGCAATCATGATGTCCGTCGTCGCGATCAGCGCGGTTCTGGGCGCGAGCGCGTACACGACGGGTAGTATCGATCGATCTTCGACTGTCGACGTCGTCACTGACACGAACGGTCTCATCGGCCTCGCTGACGGTAATTCCGGCGACCTCGTCTACACGTCGGGCGGCAAACTGACGATCGACTTCTCGAACGCGGATGTCTCCGCGTCAGGGGTCAACCCCGATGCGAACTTCACCCTGGGTAACGCGTCGGCCCCGACGACCACGTACGCGTTCACGATGACCAACCAGGACAGCGTGGCCCACGACCTCACCCTCTCGTACACCGCCTCGGACAACTCCGTGACCGGCGACGCGGACAACATCAAGTTCCTGGTCTACGACAGCGCCGGGAACTCGCTCGGAACGGCCAGTGAGGAGACCGCGCTCGATCTGACCGGTACCGCAGCGGGGGCGACAGTCTACGTGGTCGTCGTCATCGACACGAACGGCCTCTCCGACACCAACAACCTGTCCGGCACGCTGAAGGTCTCAGCCTAGGCCGACACCCCGTTCTTTCGCACCTGATGCTCCGTAGCGTTGGACTCGTCGGCGTGCTGGTGCTTCTCCTCGTAGCCACGGCACCCACGGGCGCGCCGGTCCAGCTCTCGTACGTCTACTCCGACAGCATGGAGCCGACCATCGGGGTGAACGACGGCTACGTCGTCGTCCCCGCCGGCGACGTCGTCACCTTCTGGAGCCCGGAGCGCGACGCCTACGTGACCCACCGGGTCGTCCGCGAAACCGACGACGGGTTCGTCACGAAGGGCGACAACAACCCCTCGACCGACCAGGCGGCCGGCTACCCGCCGGTCTCCCGGGATCAGGTCCAGGGGCGGGTGCTCACGGTCCGCGGGGAGCCGTTCGTCATCCCTGCCCTGGGTGCGGCGGTCGCGTTCGTTCGGGCGAACGCGTCGGTCCTGCTGGCGCTCGTCTTCGCCGGCGGCGCGCTCCTGCGGCTGCGGACGTCGGTGGCCCGGCCGTCCCGGGACGTCGTCCGCGTCCGCGAC
The DNA here is from genome assembly GCA_042216345.1 of Haloferacaceae archaeon. GTDB lineage: Archaea > Halobacteriota > Halobacteria > Halobacteriales > Haloferacaceae > JBDGUA01. Next base: position 9,911 of record JBDGUA010000038.1, on the reverse strand, counting down.
CTCGCGCTCGTGGTCTTCCTCGTCGGCTTCGGCGTCGCCGCCGGGTTCCCGGTCTACGCCAGCACGAGCCAGGACGTGTCGGTGGTCGCGGTCGACTCACCGGCGGTCGCTGCGGGACCGTCCGCTGTCCTGGTCGGTTCCACCGCGGACGTTCGATACGAGATCCGCCAGCCAGCCCACCCGCTGACAACCCGCGTCGTCGCCGTCGACGGGGCGACCGTCACCGGCACGACGCGCACGGCGACCAACCTCACCGTCACCGCGACGGTGCCGCCGCGGAGCGAGACCGGGCCCGTGCCGATCCACGTCACGGTGGCCCAGTACCCGTCGGTCCTCCCGACGCCCACGTTGACTCGGCTACACGGGATCCATCCCCTCGCCGCGGGCGTCGTCACGGCGGCGACGATCTTCGCCCCGCTGTGGCTCCTCTTCCGGCTCGCCGTCGACGGGGCCGAACCGCTCCGGCGCTCGCGCTCGCGCTGGTGGGCCGTCCTCACGGAGGGACTGGAGTGACCCGATCGCGCCGTCGCTCCGGCCCCCGCCCGTGGGGCCTGCTGGTCCTCGCCGTCGCGATCGCCCTGCTCGCCGTCGGTGGGCACGGTGCCGGCGCCTTCACGACCGGCGCGGTCGACCGGAGCAGCACCGTCGACGTCACGAACGACACCGCTGGCGTGTACGGCATCGACACGGCGACCGCGGTGCACGTGAACGCCACCGAACCGCTCGTCACGCTCACGAACAACTTCGGGCGGGACGTGACCGTGACCGTCGAACTCCGTTCCGACTCGACGGGGAAGGGCGACCTCGTCGTCGGCGGGACGACCTACGGCGACCGGGTCTCTTTCGGCCTCGCGGCGGGGGACTCCCGGACCGTCGCCGTCGCCGTCGCCGACGACAGTACGCTCGCCGGCGAGACCGTCTCCTTCCACGCGCGGGCGTCCGCGTCCGGTCTGTACGTCACGGCCAACGACCGGGGAGTGCCGATCCAGTCGTGACCGCCCGTCCGTCGCGGCCCCCCGGTCGCCCGTCGTCCTCCGCCGCCGCACGTGCGCCGTCCACGAATCCGCGACCGCCCGCAACTGCCAGCCTCCGAGACAACGATCCATGACTACACTTCCCCCACGACTCCGCTATCTGCTCGCGAAACGTGGCCTCCGGGTCGCGGCGACGCTCCTGCTGGTCGGCGCGGTCCTGCTGGCCGGCGCCGGCTACGTCTACGCGACGCCCCCGACGACCCAGGTCACCGACCGGACGAACCAGCAGACGGTCACCTCGGAGCTCTCCACCGCGGCGACCGTCACCGGCAACACCTCCCTCTACGAGAGGGGGACGACGCTCCGCGATCAGCCGGTCTATCTCCAGAGGGCGGCCCCGGTCGGAACCGTCGTACTGACGACGACGCTGCCGGGCTCGGGCAGCGCGAACCACACGGTCGAACTGGTCTACACCGCTACCCGTGGTGGCGAGACCTTCTGGAAGAGAACCCGGCTCCTCGACGTCGAGACGACGCGGGAGGACGGAACGGTACGGACGACGGCCTCGCTCCGGATCGACGACCTCCAGCGCCAGCTGGCGATCTACGCCGCCGATATCGGCCAGAGCGGAGCTGCGTCCGTCTCGATCCGCGTCACCGTCGAGTACGCGTCCGGCCCGTACGAGGGGACGTTCTCCGGAACCTACCCCGTCGGCGTCGGCGACGGCTGGTACACGCTCGGAACCGACGAGTTCTCGCGGACCCACAGCGAGCCGGTCGAGCACACGGTGGCGCTTCCCGTCGAGAATCGACCGTCGTTTCTCGTCCCGACAGGGGGCGGGCTCGTGCTGGTGCTCGTCGGCGTCGCGACCGGACTGGCCGCCCGGCGGCTCGACGGGGACGCCGACCGGGATCTGCTCGCTGCGGTCCACCGCAACCGCTACGGCGAGTGGATCTCCGAGGGGTCGCTCCCGGCCGGCGCTCCGGAGACCCTCGTCGAGGTCGACACGCTGGAGGCGCTGGTCGACGTGGCGATCGACTCGGGCAAACGGGTCATCCACGATCCGGAGCGGGACTGCTACGCGGTGCTCGACGGACGGGTCCAGTACCGGTTCTCGCGGGGCGGATCGCGTCCAGCCGACGACCTCGACTGGCAGTGGGCCGACGCCGAGGAGTGATTCACTGCCCGGCGGCGGTCGCCACGAACAGCGTCGTCGCCCCCACCGTCTCCCGTCGAACCGGGACCGCCGGCTGGTCGCCGCCGAGCGTGGTGAACAGGAACTCGGCGTCGACGGCGCGGGCGACGTCCCGGGCCGACCGGTGGAGTTCGGGCGGGAGGTTGAGCGCGTAGACGGCCTCGACCGCGTAGTGGTCGCCCGGGCGCTCGCCCGCCCGGACGCGCTCGGCCGCGGCGACGACGTCGTCGCGGACGAACCGGACGCCCTCGGGCACGTCCCGCCGGTGGACGTCGGTCGCGGTCACGTCGACGCCGCGGGCCGCGAGGGCGGCGGCGACGCCCGGGCGGCGACCGACGCCGACCTCGAGGAGGCGGTCGTAGCCCGCGAGTCGCTCGACCAGCGCCGCGCGGGCCGGGGGGAGCGCCGGGGCTCCGCGGAGCGGCTCGGCGGCGCCCGATCCGCCCCGCTCGTGGGAGTCAGCGGGGGCGCCGTCGCCGGGTTCTGTCGGCTCGCCTGGGTCGGTCACGGTCGGGATATTTATTGGCGCGCGCGGTTTAACCGTGTTCATGAATGTCGATGTCGTGCCGATCGGGGACCTCCCGGCGTCCGTGAAGCGGCAGGCCTCCGAGTCGCTCCGCTCTGTCTACGACGCCGAGGTCACGGTGGCGGAACCCCAGAGCATCCCCGAGGGCGCGTTCGACCGCAGCCGCAACCAGTACCGGGCCGAGCAGTTCATCGAGATCGCCGACCAGGTCGGGCGCGGCGAGAAGAACATCGGCGTCACGACCGAGGACATCTACTACCGACGGCGGAACTACGTCTTCGGCCTCGCGTACCTCAACGGCGCCGGCTCGGTCGTCTCCACCCACCGCCTGCAGACCTCCTCCGACGGCGGCATCTCCAACAAGTCCTCCGAGGAGATCTTCGACGACCGGGTCCGCAAGGAGGTCGTCCACGAGATCGGCCACACCCTCGGCCTCGACCACTGCGACAACAACCGCTGCGTCATGAGCTTCTCCCCGACCGTCCGCGAAGTCGACGTCAAAGAGGAGTTCCTCTGTGGCACCTGTAGCGACGAACTGCGGAGCTGACCCCACCCCCCGTCGCTGGCCGGTTCGTAAGGGGGTGATTCTTTACCTCCGCGGCTTCTACGGCAGGTAGTGACCGATCCTAGCCAGCCCGACAGCCGATCGTCGAACGGGATGGACGAGGAGTACGTCGAGTCCCTCGAGAGGTACCGTCGGCGCCTGGACGGCGCGATGCTGGCCGGCGACCTGGCCTGGTGGGAGATGGACGTCGAGACGGGGGCGACCGCCTTCCACGAGAACAAGGTCCAGATGCTCGGCCTCTCGCCGGCGGACTTCGACCACTACGAGGACTTCACCGAGCGCCTCCACCCCGACGACTACGAGCGCGCCATGCAGGCGATGCGCGACCACCTCGAGGGCGACGCCGAGAAGTACGAGGTGGAGTACCGGATTCGGGACGCCGACGGCGAGTACCGGTGGTTCCACGACGTCGGCGGGATCACGGAGTGGACCGACGACGGTCGCCCGGAGAAGGTGACCGGCATCGTCGTCGACGTCACCGAACGGAAGCGGGTCGAACGACGGCTCCAGCGGAAGAACGAACAGCTCGCCCTGCTGAACCGCATCGTCCGCCACGACATCCGCAACGACATGAGCGTGATCACGGGCTGGGTGGACGTGCTCGAGGACGAACTCCCCTCCGAGCAGGGGGCGGAACTCGACCGGATTCGCAGCGCGAGCGAGCACACCATCGAACTCACCACGGACGTGCGCGACCTGATGGCCATCCTCGAGAGCGACGAGGAGGAGGAACTCGACCTGCATCCGGTCGACCTGCAGCGGACCGTGCTCGACGAGGTCGAGCGCGTCCGTCGGTCGTTCGACGACGTCGAGATCACCGCCGAGGACCTGCCGGCCGCCCGCGTCGAGGGCAACGGGATGCTCTCGTCGGTCGTCGGCAACCTCCTGAACAACGCCGTCCAGCACAACGACGAGGAGGTGGCCCGGATCGACGTCGCGATCGAGGGCCGCGACGACACCGTCGTCCTCCGGATCGCCGACAACGGCCCCGGCATCCCGCCCGCCCGGCGAGAGGAACTGCTCCAGAAGGGGAGCAAGGGCCTCGACAGCGAGGGCACCGGGCTCGGACTGTTCCTCGTCGACACCCTCGTCGAGGCGTTCGGCGGGTCGATCTCCATCGCGGACAACGAGCCCAAGGGCACCGTCTTCACGGTCGAACTCGTGCGGGCCGACGACTGAACACTGTCCTCGACGCACCCACGCAGTACGGCGACCGACCGGTGCGCAGCGCGCCGACGAACCGCTGCTCCTCAGCGCGGCGGAACCACTGCACCTCGGCGCGGCGACGAACCGCTGCTCCCCACCACGCCGACGAACCGCTGCTCCTCAGCGCGTGGCCCGGACGTGGGCGTCGACGTTGTAGAAGAGGATTCCAACCGAGAGCAGCGAGACCACGAGGTAGGTCAGGTAGCGGAGCGGCCCGCCGAGCGCGGCGCCGACCACCCCGCCGGCGAGCCCGAGCGCGGTGAGTTCGGCCCAGGTGACGACGATCCGCGAGGCCAGCAGCGAGGAGCGCGAGCCGGCCATCTCAGTACCCCTCTCCGGCCTCGATGGCCCCGCCGAACGCCGAGTAGAGGACGGCGAAGTACAGACAGACCAGCGGGAGCAGTAGCGCCGCCCCGATGGTGACGAGGTTGAGCGGGAGCGTCCCGACGATCGCCTCGCCGAGCGACGTCCCGGCCGCGGGGTCGACCGAGGGGTACATCAGCCACCCCACGAGCGCGACGAGGCCGAAGACGAGGCCGGCGACGGCGCCGAAGGCGGCGTAGTAGCGGTCCCGCCGGGTCGCGACCACGTGGCCGACGCCCAGGAGCACCGTCAGCGCCACCAGCGCCAGGCCGGGGGGCGACAGGAGCCGCCCGCGAAGCACCGGCGCCGTGAGATAGACGGTCGCGAGGACGGCCACCGCGAGCGCGAGGTAGGCGACCGTCGCCCGGACGCCGTAGGGCGCCAGCGCCGCCCGGAACTCCCCGCGGACCTTCAGCCGGGCGAAGGCGACGCCGTCGACGACGGTGAGCGCGACGACCGCGACGCCGACGAGCACGGCGCGGGCCGAGAGGGGGCTGGCGGCGCCGAACAGCCAGAGGCCGACGAAGGTCCCGAGGAGCAAGGGCGCGGCGACGCTCCCGACGACGAACGACCGGCCCCACCAGCGCTGCCACCGCTCGTCGTGGCGCTGTTCGTACAGCTCCGGCGCGAGCCCCCGCAGGGCCAGCGCCGCGAGGATAGCGAACATCAGCAGGTAGTGCCGCGAGAACAGCGCGGCGTAGACCTGCGGAAACACCGCGAAGAGGACGCCCCCGAAGACGACGAGCCACACCTCGTTGCCGTCCCAGAACGGCCCGACGACCGCGAGGAGTTGCTCGCGCTCCTCGGGGTCCTCGCGGAGGGCGAACAGCGCGCCCATGCCGAAGTCGAAGCCGTCGAGCAGGAGGAACGCCCCGAGGATCAGGAACGTGAGCGCGAACCAGAGGTCGGCCAGCGGGAGGCCGAACAGCGGGCCGGCGGCGAGGCCGTCAGTCATCGCCGGCCACCTCCGACCCGGCGGCGTCCGCGGCCCCGGTGGTCGCGCCGCCCCCATCGCCGGCGGTGAGCAGGTCCTCCTCGGGCGGCGGCCCCCGACGGATGACTCGGACGATCACGTAGACGTAGAGCAGCAACAGCAGGACGTACCCGCCGACGAACCCCGCGAGCGTGAGCGTCGCCTCGGCGCCGGTCAGTCCGGGCGAGACCCCCGCGCTCGTCCGCATCACGCCCTGGACGACCCACGGCTGGCGGCCCACCTCGGTGACGACCCAGCCGGTCTCGACGGCGACGAACCCGAGCAGCGACGACGCCATCAGCGCCCGGTGGAGCAGGTCGTCCTCGTAGAGCTGGCCGCGCCACCAGCGGAACGCCCCCCAGAACCCGAGCAGGACGAACCAGAAGCCGAGCCCCACCATCGCACGGAACGCCCAGAAGACGACCGCCACGGGCGGGTGGGGTTCGGGGAACTCGTTGAGTCCCCTGATCGTGGCGCCGGCGTCGCCGCCGCTGGCGAGCCACGACGCCCCGCCCGGGATGCCGATGCCGAAGATGTCCTTCGCCCGCGGGTCGAGGATGTCCTGGAGGCTCGTCGGGAAGGCTACGATGTACTCGGGGACGTACGACTGGGTCTCCCAGACGGCCTCCATCGCCGCGAACTTGTTGGGCTGGCTCTCGTAGACGTGCCGGGCGTAGGCGTCACCCTGGGCGACCTGCAGCGGCGCGGTCACCAGCAGGACGACCAGGGCGATCTTCAGCGTCTTCTCCCAGAACGCGACGTTCTCGATGGGGTACTCCCAGACGTGGTGGCGGAAGACGTAGTAGGCCCCGACCCCGGCCATCAGCAGCGCGACGGACTCGACCGCCGCGGTCTGCATGTGGGCGTACATCCACGGGAAGCGCGGGTTCGCGTAGGCCGCGACCGGGTCGGTGAGCTTCACGATCCGGTGGCCGTTCTCGACGACGACCTCGAACCCCCGTGGCGTCTGCATCCAGGAGTTGGCGATCAGGATCCACAGCGCCGACAGCCACGAGCCCAGGCCGACGGCGACCCCCGAGAGGAGGAACAGCCGGTCGCTCACGCGCTCGCGCCCGAACAGGAAGATGCCGAGGAACGTCGCCTCGAGCATGAACGCCATCATCCCCTCGGTCGCGAGCGGGCCGCCGATCAGCTCGCCCGCGGCGGTCGAGAACGCGGCGAAGTTGGTCCCGAACTCGAACTCCAGGACGATGCCGGTGACCGTGCCGACGACGAAGCTGATGGCGAAGACGGTCCCCCAGAAGCGCCTGAGCTGTTCGTACACCGGCTGGCCGCCCCGGACCTCGCGCCACGTGAAGTAGACGAGGAAGGGGGCCAGGCCCATGCTCACGACGGGGAAGACGATGTGGACGACGGTCGTGACGGCGAACTGGAGCCGACTGGCGGTGACGGGGTCTACCATGGTACTCGGTGCCGTTGGCGGCAATACTCGACAGATCCCGATAATGTTTGTTGCCGCTCGAGCGGGCGGCGGGCGTGCGGGGACACGGGTGGACGACCGACCGTACCCGTCGCTCGAAGGAAAAAACGCACTCCGGCTCCCAGAATCTGGGACGCAGGCGCGTCGGGGGAAAGCCGCCCGCCCCTCGGCGGAACTGTGGTTCCGTCGCGGACCGCCGGCCCCGGTGGTCCGGTCCCCGAACCGCCCCTGGTGGTCCAGTTCTACGGCCGGGGCGACGTCGTCGGCGCGCTCAGGGGGCGTAGTAGTACTCGCCCTGACGCTTCTGTTTCCGGTCGAGCTGGGAGTCGGGCTTGTTGATCCGCGGGCGCCCCGTGCGCTCGTCGCGCCGGAAGGTGATGTCGAGGTCCGCCAGGAAGTCGTTCATGCCGGCGCGCATCTCCTGGGGGCCGGCGGCGTGGCCGTGCTCGGCGGGCTCGCCGTCGAAGACCATCAGCCGGTCGGCCAGCAGGTCGATCATGTAGATGTCGTGGTCGATCACCAGCACCGTCGCGTCGTGGTTCTCGGCGTAGCGGCGGATGGCCGAGGTGGCCTGGACGCGCTGCTCGACGTCGAGGTGGGCGGAGGGCTCGTCGAGCACGTAGAGGTCCGCGCCCTCCGAGAGGGTGGCCGCGATGGCGACGCGCTGGCGCTCGCCCCCGGAGAGGTCGGTGAGGTTCTGCTCCATGATGCGCTCGAGCTGGAGCGGGCCCGCGATCTCGGTGTTCCAGAAGGAGCTGCCGAAGTCGTCGGTGATCGACGAGAGGAACGTGTCGACCCGCATCGGCTGGTCGATCTGGACGTACTGGGGCTTGTAGGCGATGTCGAGTTCGAACTCGAGGCTGCCCTCGTCGGGCGTGACGCTCCCGGCGAACATCTTCGCCAGCGTCGACTTCCCGATCCCGTTCGGGCCGACCACGCCCAGGACTTCGGACTCGTAGATGGTGCCGCCGTCGACCTCCAGGGAGAACTCGCCCTCGCCGTAGGACTTGCGCAGGTCGGGGTACTCGATCAGGGGCTGGCCCGTCGTGGCCGCCCGGGGGGCGTGCTCCTCGAAGGTGATCTGGTTCGGGCGGATGCGCATGTTCTCGTTGTCGAGGTACCCCTCGAGGTACTCGTTGATGCCCTTGCGCACGGACTTCGGCGAGGTGACGACGCCGTAGGCCCCGGGCTCACCGTAGGCGACGTGCAGGACGTCCGCCAGCAGGTCCAGCACCGCCAGGTCGTGCTCGACGACGAGCATCGAGCGCTCCTCGTCCTCGGCGAGTTCGCGGACGAGCCGCGCGGCGGTGACGCGCTGGCCGATGTCCAGGTACGGGGTGATCTCGTCGAGGAAGTAGAAGTCGGCGTCGCGGGCGAGCGTGGCCGCCAGCGCGACCCGCTGGAGTTCGCCCCCCGAGATGGAGTCGATGTCCTGGTCCATCACCGGGGCGATCGAGAGCCGCTCGACGAGGTCGTCCAGCGCCCCGCGCTCGTCGGTCCGCTCGAGCAGCTCGCGGGTGTTGCCGTCGAACTGCTTGGGGATCTGGTCGACGTACTGGGGCTTCCTGGCGACGGTGATCTCGCCCTCGCGCAGGCGCTCGATGAACGTCTGGAGTTCGGTCCCGCGGAAGCGCTCGAGGACGGCCTCCCAGCCCGGTTCGTTCTCGTAGTCGCCGAGGTTCGGCGTGATCTCGCCGGCCAGCGCCCGGACGGCGGTGGTCTTCCCGATCCCGTTGGGGCCCAGGATGCCCGTCACCTGCCCCGGCTCGGGGACCGGCAGCCCGTAGAGGGCGAAGGCGTTCTCGCCGTAGCGGTGGACGGGGTCCTCCGAGAGCTCCTGGGGGAGGTTGATGATCTCGATGGCGTCGAAGGGGCACTTCTCGACGCAGATGCCGCAGGTCTCGCCGAGGCAGATCTCCTCGCTGATGCGGATCTGGTCGGGCCCCCCCTCCTCGGCGTCCTCGCCGCGCAGGGTGATGCACTCCTTGCCCGTCCGGTTGGGCGGGCAGTAGTTCGAGCACTCGTAGTTGCAGCGGTCGGGCTGACAGCGGTCGAGGTCGACGACGGCGATGCTGTCCTGGGCCATCCTTAGAGCGGGACGCTACTGCTCAGGAGGATGACGTACGTGATGAACCACATCGAGAAGGTCATGAACACCACGTAGAGGTAGTCCTTCGCGCCGAAGCCGTCGACGTCGACGCCGATCAGCTTCAGGATCGGGAACTGCAGGACCGCGAAGGCGCCGAGGACGAACAGCGACCGCGTGCTCGTGGCCGCGGCGGCGTCGGTCCCGACGATGTAGCCGGAGCCGAGTCCCGCGACGATGCCGGCCAGACACGCGAGGGTCGTCACCGTCACCCCGCGCATGTGGCCGGTCAGGCCCGTGGACGTTTCCGTACTCATAGTCCACCCTCCGGTGGCCGCCGTCAAAAGGCGTTCGCTTGGGGAGCAGCGCCGACCGGGTGTCGACCGGTTCGTCGTGCCCGGACCCGGGCGACGGTCGCCTCCGGCCACCCCCAGCCCATCGTCCCGCCTGACCGAGGGGCCGGCGAATCGCCGGCGACGAACGAGGTGGCTCCGACGAATCGCTCCCCCGCGAGCGTCGACCGAGCGCCCGTCCATCAATATTTAAGCGTATGGGACACCTGCCAGTAAACGATGGCTGGAA
>JBDGUA010000059.1:0-12142 GCA_042216345.1 Haloferacaceae archaeon | reverse complement strand
ACCCGCTCGGAGTGCGACGCGCGGACCGTTTCGTCCGACCCGCTCGGAGTGCGACATGCGGCCCACCAGACGGCGCCGCCCCGTCGACCCCCACCTCAGAGCACCAGCGTCGACGCCGCCTCCGAGAGGAACAGCACGCCGAAGCCGGCGAGCACGAGCGCGCTGGCCGCGGCGACCGCGGGCGCGAACCGCTCGGTGCGGCGCTCGGCGGTGACCAGCGCCGCCGGGAAGCCCACGATCCAGCAGAGGATGCCGCCGAAGAAGCCGACCAGGAGCGCGGGGCTGCCCGTCTCGACGACGAGCGCGCCCGCGAGCGCGTCGCCGACGTAGGGGGCGTTCCCGAGCACGTCGACCGTCCCGGGCTGGAGCAAGCCGACGCCGATGGTGAGCCAGAAGAGGATCTGGTAGGGGTTGGTCAGCGCCAGCACCAGCGCCTTGCGGAAGCCCGTGGCCATCCGGCCCCGGTCGGCCCCGCGGTCGAGTTCCGCTCCGGGACCCGCGGCACGCTCCGTGCCGTCGCCCTCGCTCCCGGGCCGGAACGAGCCCCGAATCTCGCCGGCGGCGCCGTAGGCGAAGTAGAGCATCAACACGCCGCCGACGCCGACCATGACGGCCCGGACCGTCGGAAACCGCTCGACGAACGTGACCACGCCGAGCAGCGAGAGCACGAAGAAGATGGCGTCGGCGGTCATCGCCCCGAGGCCGGCGCGGAAGCCCGAGGTCCAGCCGTGGACGACGCTCTCCTCGGCGATGACGGCGTTCATCGGGCCGGGCGGCGCCGCGAGCGCCAGGCCGAAGACGGCGCCGGCGAGCAGCGACCACAGGGGGTTCGGCACGCGCGCCCCTTGCGCGAGTACCGTGAAAAACGACACGGAGCGCGCGTGGGGCAGCCCTCGAGACGGGGTCGACGCCCCGGTCTCAACCCAGGAATCGCCAGAGGGCCGCCGCCGCACCCATCACCACCAGCACCCCGAGGACGCCAACCAGCCCCGCCGAGGGGAGCAGGCCGAGGACCGTCAGGCCGAAGGCGACGAACACCGCCGCCGCGGCGAGTTCGATCCAGGCCGTCGGCACCGCGCGCTCGACGCGTTCGCCGACGAGGGCGTCCACGCCCGTCCGCAGCGCCAGCGCCGCGACGACGCCGACGAACACCGACAGCGGCGCGTCGGGGAACGTCGCCGCGAGGTTGATCGTCAGCAGCTGGGTCTTGTCACCGAACTCCGCGAACATGATGAAGACGAAGCTCGTCAGGACGCCGCCGTAGGCGCCGACGCGGGTCAACACCCCCTCGGGGAGCACTTTCCCGGAGAGGCCGACGTCGAGGCCGCCCCCGGTGAGCAGGTCGCCGGTCGAGGACCCGCCCTCGGGGCAGGCGCCGTCGCCCCGACTGAACTTCCGGTAGGCCGCGCGGTGGGTCCACAGCCCGAAGGCGACGAACAGGAGCCCGGTGAGCAGCGCGATGAGCCCCGGCGGGAGGACCCGGACGACCCACTGGCCGACCAGCACCTCGACGGCGCTCCAGAGGGCGAACGCGGCCACCGCCCCGGCGAAGACCCGCTCGGCGTCGTAGCGCGAGGCCAGCGTCACGACGACGAGCTGGCCCTTGTCGCCGAAGGTCGCCAGCAGGTTCGCGAGGAACGAGGCCAGCAGGGGCCCGTAGGCGTCGTAGCGGCGGATGACGGAGGTGAGCCCCGCGGCTGCGAACGCCGCCGCCACGCTACGCGGCCTCCTCGGGCTCCGGGTCGGCGTCGATCTCGCCCGGGCGGACGCGCACCGACGACGCCACCGACTCGGGGAGGCTCTGCGTCCGGTCGCCGACGGTGACGGTCACCATGCCGAACGGGGCGATCTCCTCGATCCGCAGCGTCGTCCCCGGGGTGACGCCCGCCTCCTCCAGGTAGGCCAGTTCGTCGTCGTCGCGGTCGCTCACGCGGGCGACGACGACCTCGGCGCCCGCCGCGTAGTCCGTCAGGGGCGCGGCGTCGGCCTCGGCGGGCGGAGAGAGGTCCGCGCCCGGGATCGGGTCGCCGTGGGGGTCGACGTCGGGGTCGCCCAGGACCGCGGCCACCCGGCGCTCGAACTCCTCGCTGATGTGGTGTTCGAGGGCGTCGGCCTCGGCGTGGACCTCGCTGGGCGCGTAGTCGAGGTGTTCGGAGAGGTACGCCTCCAGCAGCCGGTGGTGCCGGAGCACCTCCAGCGCGACCGTCTCGCCCTCCTCGGTCAGCTCCACGCCCTTGTACTTCTCGCGCTCGGCCAGCCCCTGGTCGGTGAGCTTCCCGACCATGCTGGTCACGGTCGGGGGGGTCTTCCCCAGGTACTCCGCGAGGGTCGAGGTCCCCACCGGGCCCTCGTCCTCGCCCTGGAGGATGTAGATCGCCTTCAGGTAGTCCTCCATCGCGTCGCTCAACATGAGAGGGATTAGACGCGTCTAACTCAAATATCTATTGGGTCGAATCGACGGTGCGGGGTGGGAGCGGTACTCGAACGCAGGGGGCCCTACACGCCCTGGCCCATCAGGTGGCTCCGGAGCAGGTCCGCGGACTTGGCGCCGGCCTCGGTGTTGAGCAGCACGACGGTGTCGTCCGCGTCGAACGCCTCGCGGAGGTCCCACGCGCCCGCCGCGGCGACGCCGGCCGAGGCGCCCATCTCGACGGCCTCGTGCTGGGCGGCGGTGACGGCGCTCGCGAGGGCGTCCTCGTCGTCGACGGAGACGCCCGCGCCGCCGGACTCGCGGACCGCCGCGAGCGCGAGGTCGCCGCCGGCCGGGTCGGGGATCTCCAGTTCGCCGCAGATCGTGTCGGGGGTGTCCCAGGGCTCGACCGCCTCGGCGTCGTTCTCGAGGGCGGCGACGACGGGCGCGCAGCCGTCGGGCTGGGCCGCGTAGATCGGCGCCACCTCGTCGACGTAGCCCAGTTCGCGAAGCTCCCGGAACCCCTTCGCGAGGCCGACGACGACCTCGCCGGTCCCGGCGGGGACGACCACGGCGTCCGGGACCGACCAGTCGAGCTGGTCGGCGAGTTCGTAGGCGACCGTCTTGGCGCCCTCGTGGCGGTAGGGGGTGGTGAACTCCTGCAGGGAGTGCCAGTCGGTCTTCAGGTCCTCGTGCAGGGCCGCCTCGGCGGCGGGGTAGCGACCGCCGACGACGCGCATCTCGCCGCCGTGAACGTTGACCATCGCCTTGTTCGGGAAGGGGGCCCGCGAGGGGACGAACGCGTACGAGCGCAGGCCCGCGCGGCCGGCGTAGGCCGCGGCGGACTGGCCGCTGTTGCCGGGGGAGGCCAGCGCGAGCGGTTCGAGCCCCCGGTCGCGGGCCGCCGTCACCGCCAGCGCCATCCCGCGGTCGTAGACCGTCCCGGTTGGGTTGCGCCCCTCGTCTTTGACGAGCACCGCGTTGACGCCGAGTTCGTCGGCGAGCCGCGGCGCGTCCACGACCGGCGTGGCGCCCTCGCTGGCGGAGACGGCGTGGTCGGGCGCGAACGGCAGCAACTCGGCGTAGCGCCACATCGACCCCGAGGGGCGGTCCGACAGCGCCTCGGGCGTCGACGCGACGGCGTCGTAGTCGTAGACCGGATCGAGTGGCGCCTCGCACGCCGGACAGCGCCCCGGCTCGTCGGCGTCGTAGCGCTCGCCGCAGCCGGTGCACGCCAGCCCGCGGAACGCCTCGCTCGTGTTCATGGTCGGGAGTTCGTCGCCGGCGACTAAGCCGTTCTGTTCCGCAGGCGCCGGCGGCGGGCCGTCGACACAACCTGCGTCGGTCGGGCCCCTCAGAGCATCGACCGGAACCGCCCCAGCGGCGGGAACTCCAGGGTCTCCTGGCTCTGGGCGTCGTAGACGATGGGGTGGAGGACGTCGGCGTCGGTGATCAGCGGCGAGTGGAAGTTCGCCGCGGTCATGCCGTTGACCTCGACGCCGGCGGCCAGCCGCGTGAACGACGGCAGCATCAGCACGTCGCCGCCGCGGTAGGCCGCGGGCGCCCAGAGGAAACAGGGGTGGCGCGACCCCTCCACGTCGATCGTGGGGTGGTCGTGGCCGAAGACGTAGCGGTGCCCGCGCTCGGCGGGCTCCTCGTGGCCGTGGCAGACCACGGTCCCGTCGTCGAGACGCACCGCGTCGTGGAGGTCGCCGTCCCAGACGCTCGCGAGCATCGGGTCGTGGTTGCCCGCGATCAGGAACGGCTCGGCGCCGGCGTCGCGGACCGTCCCGACCAGCGCGTCGACGACCAGGTCGGCCTCGGGCGTGGCGCTGCCGAAGTCGTGGAGCACGTCGCCCGCGAAGACGACCGTGCCGGGCGAGAAGTGCGCGAGGAGGACCTCGAGGCGGTCGACCAGGTCGTCGCGCTCGCCGAGCGGGAAGTCGACGCTCGACGAGGCGGCGCGCCCGACGTGGAGGTCCGCGAGGACGAGCGCGTCCGGGTCGGCGAGGTAGACGGCCCGGTCGCGGAACGTGGCGTCCTGCACGGAGGGAGGGAGGCGATTCGGGGACTTAACCTGTCGGTTGCCGGCGACGCCGGCGGGTCGAGAGGGTCGGTTTATCGGACCGTCGGCACGGAGACGGACAGCCTACCGGACCTTCGTCCCGGAGACGGACAGCCTACCGGACCTTCGTCCCGGGTTCGGCGTCGCCGTGGGTCGTCAGCAGGTCGGCCTGCTCGCCCGCGGCCAGTACCATCCCGTTGGACTCGACGCCGAACAGTTCGGCCTTCTCCAGGTTCGCGAGCACGACGACCCTGGTTCCCGGCAGCTCCGCGAGGTCGTGGAGCTGCTTGATGCCGGCGACGATGGTGCGCTCCTCGGCGCCGAGGTCGACGGTGAGCTTCGCGAGCTTGTCCGCGCCCTCGATGCCCTCGGCGGCCAGAATCTCGCCGACGCGGATGTCGAGGGCCTCGAAGTCGTCGAAGCTGATCCGGTCCTCGGCCAGGGGTTCGACGGCCGCGGCCGCTTCGGCGTCAGCGTCGGCGGCCTCGGTGTCGGCGGCGTCGCCCTCGCCAGCGCCGCTCTCCTCCGTCGCCTCCGCCTCGGTGGCCTCCGCGACGCGCTCGTGGAGCTTCTCGGTGAGCTCCTCGACGCGGTCGTCCTCGATCTTCTCGAACAGCTCCTCGGGCTCGTCGAAGTCGGCGGGCGGGGCTTCGAGGGCGTCCTCGACGGTCGTGTCCGCGACGTCGCCCGCTTCGCCGAGCTGCTCCCAGAGGCGCTGGGTCTTCTCGGGGGCGATGGGCTGGAACAGCACCGCGACGGCCTTCGCGAGCTGGACGCAGTCGCGGATGACCTGGGCGGCGGCCTCGGGGTCCTCGTCGGTGAGCTTCCAGGGCTCGTTGCGCTGGATGTACTCGTTGCCGAACTGGGCGAGCCGGACCGCGGCGTCGCCGGCGTCGCGGACCGAGTAGCCGTTGACGCCCGCCTCGAACTGCTCGACGGCCTCCTCGATGCGCTCGCGGACCTCGGCGGAGAGGTCGGCCTCGGGCGTCCCCTCGTAGTTGCGGTAGGCGAACAGCATCGAGCGGTAGAGGAAGTTGCCGACGGTGCCGACGAGCTCGCCGTTGACCCGCTCCTGGAAGCGCTCCCAGGAGAAGTCGACGTCCTGCTGGAAGGCGCCGTTGGTCGCGAGGTAGTACCGCAGCAGGTCCGGGTGGAATCCCTCCGCGAGGTACTCGTCGGCCCAGACGGCGCGGTTGCGCGAGGTCGAGAAGCCCTTGCCCTCGAGGGTGATGAACCCGCTGGCCATGACCGCGCGGGGCTCGTTGTAGCCGACGGCGCGGAGCATGGCCGGCCAGAAGACGGTGTGGTGCTGGATGATGTCCCGACCGATCACGTGGACGATCTCGCCGGCGTCCGTGTAGTCGACGGGCTCGGCGTCGTCGAGGTCGCCCGCGGGGTCGCGCGTCCAGACGTCCTCCCAGTCGTAGGCGTCGGCGCCGACGCGCTCGGTGTACTGCTTCGTGGAGGAGACGTACTCGATGGGCGCGTCGACCCAGACGTAGAGGACCAGATCGTCCGTCTCGCCCGACCCCGAACTGTCGGGCGAGTCGTCGTCCTCCCCGTTCTCGGATGGGTAGTCGATCCCCCAGTCCATGTCGCGGGTGATACACCAGTCCTGGAGCTCGCCCATGATCCACTCGCGGGGTTGGTTGCGCGCGTTGGCGGTGCCCTCGAGGCGGTCGATGAACCCCTGGAGGTACTCCTGGAGGTCCGAGACCCGGAAGAACCGGTGGTCGCGCTCGCGGTACTCGGCGGGGTTGCCCGTCAGCGTCGAGACGGGGTCTTCGATCTCGCCGGGTTCGAGGTGGCGCTGGCAGCCCTCGTCGCACTCGTCGCCGCGGGCGTGGGCGCCGCAGTACGGGCAGGTGCCCTCGACGTAGCGGTCCGGGAGGTACTGGTCGGCCTCGGGGTCGTAGGCGACCTGGATCCGCTTCTCGTAGACCAGGCCCGCCTCCTCCATCCGGCGGACGAACTCCCTGGTCGTCGCGGTGTTGGTCTCGTCGTCGGTGTGGCCGTAGTTGTCGAAGTCGACGTTGAAGCGCGGGAACGTCTCCTCGTACTTCTCGTGCCAGCGGAGCGCGAACTCCTCGGGGGTGACCCCCTCCTTCTCGGCGTTGACGGCGACGGGCGTGCCGTGCATGTCCGAGCCGCAGACGAAGGCGGTCTCCTGGCCCAGTCGAGAGAGCGCGCGACTGTACACGTCGCCCCCGACGTACGTGCGGAGGTGGCCGATGTGCAGGTCGCCGTTCGCGTACGGCAGCCCGCAGGTCACCACCGCCGGGCGGTCCGTTGGGAACTCCTCGTGGCTCATGGCCGAACAGTGGGCCATGCGGGCCTAAAGCCCGCCGGTTTCGCGACTCCCCGTGCCGCCGACGCCACCGTGCCCTCGCCCGCCACGCGCCGCGGCGGCGACGCGACGGGCGGCTCAGAACGGGAGTTCGACCTGCAGGGCGAAGGTGAGAGCGTGGACGCCCACCAGCCAGAGGACGAGTCGGCCCACGCTCCCGACGAACGTGGCGACCGCGAACTTGTAGTAGTCGGTCTCCAGCACCGAGAAGGCGTAGATGGAGAAGGTGTCGGGGAACCCGGGGACGCAGAGGGCACCGGCCAGGCCGGCGTAGCCGTACCGGCGGGCGATCTGGACGGTCTTGGCCTCCGACCAGGCGACGACGTCGAACCGGGAGCGTCGCAGGAGGCCGACCACCGGCCCCGACTCCTTGGCCTCCTGGCCGAGGTGGAACGCGAGGACGCTGCCGGCGGCCTTGCCGACGCCGCTGACCAGGACGATCAGCGTGAGCGTCACGGCCTCGGACTGGCCGATCTGGATCGGCGCCAGCAGCACGACTTCGCTCACCCCGGGCAGCGCGAAGGCGATGAGGAACGAGTAGACGAAGATGATCCCCAGGCCGACCCAGCCGGAGGCCGTCCTGACGAGGTCCTCCATCCACGAGAAGTCCGGAAGGAGGCCCAGTGGCGGAACGGCACCCGGTACTGCCGTGACGTGGAGCAGAGACAGCGCGGGGTCGACCGGGGGGAACACGTGTGGCTCTCTTTCCGGGGGCGGACGTAAAGATTGAGATTCGTGGTGACGAGGAGCGCGAGTGGGGTGCTATCTCGGGACACGACAACTGCCCGGGTCGACCGAGACGGGGTCGGGGACGACGGAGAAAAACGCAGAATTCGGGGGCGCTCAGTTGGCGGCGATGACGTCGTCGATGCGGATGATCATCGTCGCGGCCTCGGTCGCGGCGCGGACGGCCTCGTGCTTGACCGCGGCGGGGTCGACGATGCCGTGCTCGACGGGATCGCCGATCTGGCCGGTCCGGCTGCCGACGATCACGCCGGCGCGGCCCTCGGCCTCGTAGCGGGCCCTGAGGTCGACCAGGGCGTCGATGGCGTCCATGCCGGCGTTCTCCGCGAGGGTGCGGGGGATCGTCTCCACCGCGTCGGCGAAGGCGTTGACGGCCAGCTGCTTGCGGCCGGTGATACCCGCGGCCTCCGCGCGGACGTGGTCCGCGATGGCGACCTCCGTCGAACCGGCGCCGGGGACGACCCCGCCCTTGTCGAGGGCGGCGACGACCACGTCGACGGCGTCGTTCATGGCGCGCTCGAGCTCGTCGACGACGTGCTCGGTGCCGCCGCGCAGCAGGAGCGTCACGGACTCGGCGGCGGCGCCGCCGCTGACCACCGCGAGGTCGTCCTCGCCGTACTTCTCGACGTCGACGGCCTCGGCGTGACCGAAGTCCGCGGCGTCGAGGTCGCTCAGCGAGCCCAGGCGCTTGGCGCCGGTGGCGCGGGCGATGGCGCGGGCGTCCTTGCTGCCGAGGTTCTTGAACGCGAGGATGCCCGCGTCGGCCAGGTAGCTGGCGACGCGGTCCTCGATCTTCTTGGTCGTGAAGACCACGTCGACGCCGGCGTCCGCGAGGGTCTTCGCGTAGCCGCGGAGTTCGGCGTCCTCGGCGGCGATGGCGGCGTCGAGCTGGTCGATGCTCGTGATGTTGTACTCGGTGTCGACGTCGGTCTCGCGGACGTCGAGTTTCATCTCGAGGATGGCGACCGTCGCGTCCTCGAGGTGGCGGGGCATGTTGTCGTTGACGGGCTCCTTGTCGACGACGACGCCCTCGACGAGTTCCGTCGCCGAGGAGGCCGCGCCCGTGCGGGTGTGGATGCGGACGTCGTCGCGGTCGAACGAGTCGCCGTGGACCTGCTGGACCGCGCGGACGACCAGGTCGGCGAGCTTGTCGGCGGTGACGTCGCCGGTTCCCTTGCCGGTCATGCTGGACTCGGCGACCTGTCGGAGCAGTTCGTCGTCGGTCTCGACGCCCAGGAGCTGCTCGTCGATGGCCTCGGCGGCGAGGCGGGCGGCCTCGCGGTAGCCCTCGACGACCGCGGTGGGGTGCAGGTCCGACTCGAGGAGTTCGTCGGCGTGGGCGAGCAGTTCGCCCGTGAGGATCGACGCGGTGGTGGTGCCGTCGCCGACCTCCTCCTCCTGGGACTCGGCTACCTCGACGATCATCTGCGCGGCGGGGTGGTCGATGTCCATCTCCGCGAGGATCGTCGCGCCGTCGTTGGTGATCACGACGTTCCCCGAGGAGTCGACGAGCATCTTGTCCATCCCGCGGGGGCCGAGGGTCGTCCGGACGGCGTTGGCGACGGCCTTGCCGGCCCGGATGTTCATGTCCTGGGCGGCGTTGCCGCGTGTCCGCTGGCTACCCTCCGCGAGAATGTACATCGGTTGCATACGAGTTGCCATGATTGGGAAACCTCAAGGGAAGTAGAGGCTTGCGGTTCTATATATACCTGTCGCCAACGAGAGACACAGAATCGCACGCAATCATAGGGATACAGCGATCCGAGGAGACCCGGTTCGACGGGGGGATGCCGTGCATCCGGTCGACCGGAAGGACCATGGCGTCGGGCACGGAGCAGGTGCGTATGCTGGAGCTGGAGCACGGGTTCCGGGTGGTGGACGTGAACGTCCGGCTCGACTCGAACGCCGAGGACGTCGCGACGCGGGGGCGGGACATCACGCCCGAGCGCCTGGAGCGGGAGATGCACCAGGCGGGCGTCGTGCGCACGGTCGTCGCCCCCGGACCGCGGGCCCCGGGCGAGGGGTACCTCAGGGCGAACAACGCCGTCGCCCGGCTCAGCGTCGACCGCCCGTTCCTGGCGTTCGCGCGACTCAACGGCCCGCGCGATCCCGGGGAGACGCCGATCTCGGCGCTGCGGAACCTCGCGGCCACCCGGCGGGACCACCACGCCGAACCGGGCGACGTCGAGCAGTACGCCTACGACGACCGCTTCCACGGCTTCCTGCTGGCGCCCGCCGTCGACGGGCTCCCCCAGGACGACGTGCTCGAGCAGATCGAGGCCGCGGGCGCGCCGATGCTGGTCCACGGCGGGCCGGAGTTCCCGCCCCGGGCCGTCGCGGCGACGCTGCTGGAGTGGGACGTCCCGGTGATCCTGGCGAGCTTCGGCGGCCATCGGCTCCCGCGCGAGCAGTTGGCCGAGGCGCTCGACCTCCTCGACGACCACGGTCAGCTCTATCTCGACACCAGTTTCGTCCGCTTCCGCTCGCTGCTCGAGCGCGGCCTCCTCGAGCACCCGGACCGGATCTGCTTCGGCTCCGGGGCCCCGGCGGCGCACCCGAACGTGGGCGTGATGGAACTGCTTACCCTCGACGTCTCGGAGGACGCGATGACCCGGGCCTTCTCGAAGAACCCCGCGCGAGTGATCCCGGCCCTCGCGCCCGGAGAGCAGTAACGACTGGACGACTCGCCCTCAGTCGTCCAGGTGAGATCAGCCACCGACTCACCGCCAGTCGTACTTCGTGACGACCCGGTCGGCGCGCGCGGACACGCCGTGGGGATTCCGCGTCGCCGTCCGGTCACGGGTGCGGGCGACCAGCCCGTCCGAAGCGCCCGTGTAGATGCCCGAGAGGACGGCCCCGCCGTTGCCGACCCACGCCGAGGGCGACCCGCTGCCACGGAGGAGGTCGCGGGCGGTCGCCGCCGCGTCGCCGACCGAGCGGGCGGCGATGCGGAACGCGACCGAGGGGCGGAGGCCGTAGTTCTTCACGAGGCTGTAGGTGCGCGCGCGGTAGCGCCATCCCCAGCCGGTCGACGCGGCGCCTCCGTCCGCACCGAGTTCCTCGCGGACGCTCATGTCCCGCCGCCAGCGCACTTCGTGGCCGAGCCCGGCCAGCCGGTGGGCCGCGTCCCGCTCCCCCGCGGTCTCGAGGTACTCGTCGAAGCCGTCCAGGTCCGAGAGGACCCAGTCCCGGAGGGCGACGTTCCGACCGTTGAAGAAGGTCACGTCGCGCGAGCGGACCCTGACGCGCTCCGGCGTCTCGGTGGCGGTCCCCTTCGCCATCGCGCGGTGGGTCGGCCCCGTGACGACCGGGGCGTCGGCCAGTCCGTCCTCGATCGCCGGGAGCCACGACTCCGAGACGCGGAGGTCGCTGGAGACGAACGCGACCACCCCGCCGGTGGCCGCCTCGATGCCGGCGTTGCGCGAGACGTTCGGGTTGCGCGAGGAGATCTCCACGAGCACGTCGACGTCGTCGCGGTCGCGTACCATCCCGGTCGTCCCGTCGGCGGAGGGGCCGTTGACGACGACGACCTCGACGCCCGGGGCGTGGGCCGCCAGCGCGTCGAGACACGCCGACAACCGTTCCCGTGCGTTCAGCGTCGGCACGACGACCGAGACGTCCATACTCCCCTCTCTCCGCGTCGAACGGTAAAAGTCATCGGACGGGCGCGGAAGATTTCGGTCGCTCGCGGCGTCTCACTCGACCCGCGTGTTCCAGTAGGAGACCGACGCGAGCCGTTTCCCGATGTCGAGTTCCTGCACGGAGGTGTCGAGGCCGCGGAAGAAGTCCGCCGCCGTGTTCGGGATCTTCCGGTAGAAGCCGTAGGGGAGGACGAAGTCGTGGCTGGCCCCCTCGAGTTCGAGGCCGGCGTCCTCGAGCAGCCCCAGGACCTCCTGGTGGGAGTAGAGCCGCGACCCCATCGGGAGGAGGTCGTTGTAGAGCACGCGGGTGCTGAAGTCGTTGAAGGTGTCGAAGAAGACCTGGTGCTTCGAGACGCGGCACATCTCCGCGAGGAACTTCGCGGGGGTGTCCGCCAGGTGGAAAAAGCGCATCGCGAAGACCGTGTCGAAGTGGTCGTCGGGGAACGGCAGGCGGGCGGCGTCGCCGCGCATGAACTCGACGTGATCGGCCACGTCGGCGGTCCGGGCTTTCACCCGCCCCTGGGCGAGCATCGGCCCCGAGATGTCCAGGCCGACGATGTCGGCGCCGCGCTCGGCCAGCATCACGGTGAACCGACCGGTCCCGCAGGCGATCTCGAGGACGGACTTGCCGTCCACGGGACCGATCGCGTCGAGCACGGCCTGCTTCTCCCGGCGGTCGATGAGCCGGCCGCCCCGCGAGAACCGCTTCTCGTCGTACTCCTGGGCGACGTCGTCCGCCTGGTACCACTCCTGCCCTTTCACGCTATCACCGTGTCCACGCTCATAGACTAAAACCGTACTGATGCCTGCCCAGAAGCGGACGGGTAGGTCGCCGTCGTCGCTCGAAGCAGGAGGGTTCGTCTTCCGGGAAGTCGGCGACACGCCGTGGCGGAACGTTGTCGCGCCGCTAGCCCCACTGAAACGACGGAAATGCG
>JBDGUA010000047.1:10548-13516 GCA_042216345.1 Haloferacaceae archaeon | reverse complement strand
ATGGACTCGCCGGGATTTGAACCCGGGGCCTCTCCCATGCCAAGGGAGTGATCTACCACTGATCTACGAGCCCTCGCGTTCCAATCTACCCGCGGTTGCCTGATAAAGGACTCGGTTCGGGCCGCCGGCTGCCATTCGCTCCCGTGGGTCGACGATCCACGACCCGACCCATTTCGACGGCGCACACCCGCGAGCGGCGCGTCACGACCGAGACGCAACGCTTTACAGTACCGCGCCCGTCGTCTCGCTTGGGAACACGCGCACGACCGCAAATCTGACTCGCCCGTTCACGCGGGCTCGGGATTGCGGTAGTGCACCGCGGCGAGAGCCGCGAGTGACGCTTCTGCGGTCTGTGCGGTTCCAATCGAATCTATGGCACGAATGCACACCCGCCGTCGCGGCTCGTCCGGCTCGGACAAGCCCACGGCAGACGAACCCCCGGAGTGGAGCGACGTCGACAGCGAGGAGATCGAGCAGCGCGTCGTCGAACTGGCCGAGGAGGGGCACGACCCCAGCCAGATCGGCATGAAACTGCGCGACGAGGGCGTGAAGGGCACGCCCGTCCCGGACGTCAAGCTGGCGACCGGCAAGAAGGTCACCGAGATCCTCGAGGACAACGACGCCGCCGCCGACATCCCCGAGGACTTCCGGAACCTGCTGGAGCGCGCCGTCCGCCTGCACGAACACATGGACGACAACCCGCAGGACGTTCAGAACAAGCGCGCGCTGCAGAACACCCAGTCGAAGATCCGTCGCCTCGCGGCCTACTACCGCGGCGACGAGCTCGACGAGGACTTCAGCTACAGCTACGAGAACGCCGTCGAACTCCTCGAGTAACTGGATGTCCGCAGCGCGCTCCGCCGACGAGTCCGCCCCCGACGCCGTAGCCGCGGCGCTGGCCGACGCTCCGTTCGTTCGGATCGTCGCCCGCGCCGACGGCGACGCGCTCGCGGCGGCGGGCCTGCTCGCGCGGGCGCTGCGCGACGTCGACGTCCCCTTCCAGGTCCGCGTCGATCCGGACCCGGCCGCCCAGGCCGCGACCGCCGCAGACGAACTCACGCTCGCGGTGGGCGCGACCGCCCCGGACGCGGCGCACTCGCTGGCGGCCACCGACGGCGCGGCGAGCGTGCGCGCGTTCGCGACGGCCCGCGCACTCGGCGTCGAGCCCGATCCCGTGCTGGGGCTGGCCGGCGCCGTCGCCGCGGGCGTCACCCCCGGCGCCGCCGGCAGCGACGCGCTGCTCGCGGTCGCCGAGGAGCGCGACCTGCTCGAGCGCCGGCCCGGCGTCGCGGTCCCCACGCGGGACCTCGGCGACGGGCTGGCCCACTCGACGCTGCTGCACGCCCCGTTCTCGGGTGCGATGGAGCGCACGCGCGCGGTGCTCGCCGACCTGGACCTACCAGCCGAACTCGACGCCGACGCCCACCGGCGGGTGGCCTCGCTGGCCGCCGTCGAGACCGTCGGCGCCGACGGGGCGACCCCCCGGAGCGCCGAGGCGGTCGAGCGCGCCTTGCGGCCGTACGCGACGCCCGCGGGGCCGTTCGAGACCGTCGGCGGCTACGCCGACGTCCTCGGCGCCGTCGCCCGGGAACAGCCCGGGACCGGCGTCGCCCTGGCCCTCGGTCGGGCGACCGACGCCGAGGGCGACGGTGCGAGCGTCGCACAGGCGGTCCGCGAGCGCGCGCTCGACGCGTGGCGCGAGCACGCCCTGCTCGCCCACACCGAACTGCGCGACGCCACCACGGGCCGGTACGACGGCCTGTTCGTCGCCCGACTCGACGCGGCGGGCGACGTGGGTCGGCTGGCGACCGCCGCGCGCCTGCTCCGGGACTTCCGGTCGCCGGAGCCGGTCGCGCTGGTCGTCTCCGACGGCGCCGCAGCGGTGACCCGCCTCGACGGCGAGGCGGCCACCGAGGCGGGCGTGGCCGGGGTTCACCTCGGCGACGTCATGGCCGACGCGGCCGCGACGCTCGTGTCGAACGCCGACACGGACGGCGACTCCACCACCCAGGCATCGGGCTACGGCGGCCCGACGCACGGCGAGGCCACCTTCGACGCGGACGTCACGGCGTTCATCACCGCCTTCAGGGAGGGACTATGACGAGTACAGATTCGCGACGCGCGGAGATCGAGACCGCCCACGCCGACGCGGCGACCGCCGAGGTCGTCGCCGCGGCGCTCCGGCCGGACAACACCGACTCGATGACGACGACGGTCGACGGCGACGTCGTCCGCACGGTCGTCGAGCGGGACACCACCGGCGGGCTGGGCTCGTCGGTCGACGACTACGTCGTCAACGTGACCGTCGCCGAGACAGTTATCCGACACACACACCAATCCAACCTATGAGCGAACGATCCGTATCCAAGCAGAAACGCGGGAAGACGTGGTACACGGTGATGGCCCCCGAACAGTTCGACCGACAGGAACTGGGCCGCACCGTCGCCGACGAACCCGAGAAGGTCGAGGGCCGCACCATCGAGACGACCCTCGGCGAACTCACAGAGGACCAGGGACAGAACAACACCAAGCTGACCTTCAAGGTCAACGAGGTCGCGGGCGAGAGCGCCTACACCGAGTTCGTCAAGCACGAACTCACGCGCGATTACCTCCGCAGCCTCGTGCGCCGCGGCGCCTCGAAGGTCGAGGCCTACGTGACGGTGCTGACCACGGACGACTACCGCGTCCAGATCCAGCCCGTCGCGTTCACGACCAAGAAGGCCGACCGCAGCCAGGAGCAGGCCATCCGCCGCATCATGATCGACCTGGTCGAGGAGGCCGCCGAGGAGCGCTCCCTCGAACAGCTCGTCGACAGCGTCGTCGAGGGCCGGCTCTCCTCGGCCATCTACGGCGAGGGCAAGCAGGTCTACCCCCTGCGCCGCGTCGAGGTCCAGAAGATGACCCTCGAGGCCCACCCCGAAGAGGTCGCCGCCGAGGAAGAGGCCGCCGTCGACGTCGACGAGGAAGA
>JBDGUA010000047.1:3260-10448 GCA_042216345.1 Haloferacaceae archaeon | reverse complement strand
CGAGGAAGAGGCCGCCGTCGACGTCGACGAGGAAGACGTCGCCGTCGAGGAGTAAGGCCCGCTTCGCCGCGACCGAGCAGTTCTTCGCTTTTTCACCCCGGCGAGCAACGGCGCTCCGTCCTCACTCGCTGGTCGTCTCGCTCCGCTCCTCGACGACGACCATCCCGACCATCCCGGCCTGCTCGTGGGGCAGGCAGACGTAGCGGTACCTGCCCGGCACCTCGAAGGTGTGCGAGTAGGACTCGCCGCTGGTGATCAGCCCGTTCTTCTCCGGGTCGGACCGCCAGTTGTTCCAGGCCTCGCGCGCTTCGTCCTCGCTGTCGAACCCGCCCGAGGCGAAGTAGTCGGCCTCTTCGGGGATGCCGTCGTCGTAGGCGGTGACGGTGTGGCCGCGCGCGCTCGTGTTGTACCAGACGACCTCCTCGCCGACGCCGACCGTGACGGTGGGCGGGTCGAACGACGTCGCGCGCGTCGCCACGTCGAAGTCGCCGCCGCTCCCGAGCACGGTCCCGCAGCCCGCCAGGCTGCCCGCCCCCGCGACCCCCATCGCGCCGAGGAACTCCCGTCGGTTCATGCGTCGAACTCGATCCCTGGGACATTTATGTCCCGCGGTCGGGGCCGTCGCGACCGACGACCTGACGCGGCCGGGACGGATGTAAAGACGTATACGGGCGCTGGGTGACTCGACGGATATGCAGCCGCGGTTCGTCGGTCGATTGAGCGTCGCCGATGTGGTGACGGTGTCGAACGCTGCGCTCGGCTTCCTGGCCGCCGCCGTCGCCGCCGTCGAGCCGACGCTCGCGGCGCGGCTGATCCTGCTGGGGGCGATCGCGGACGGGCTCGACGGCGTGCTGGCTCGCAAGTACGGCTCCAGCGAAGCCGGCCACTTCCTCGACGCGCTCGCGGACGTCGCCTCTTTCTGCGTCGCCCCGGCGCTGCTCGTCGCGGCGGTGGCCCGGACCGCCTGGCCCCCCGACGCGTCGCTGGTCCCCCACGCGGTCGCCGTCGGATGCGCGGCGCTGTTCGTGGCGATGGGCGTCGTCCGGCTCGGGCTCTACACCGCCTTCGACAGCGACGACCACGCCACCGAGGGGGTCCAGACCACCCTCGCGGCGACGGTCCTGGCGGCGGTCGTCCTCTCGATCGACGTCCTCCCGGCGTCGCTCGCGCCGGTACTGGTCGGGCTGACGGCGCTGCTCGCCCTCCTGATGGTGACCCCGATCCGCTACCCCGACCTGCACCCCCAGGACGCGCTCGTCATGGGCGTCGTCCAGGCGCTGGCGATCCTCCTCACGGGCTTCGCCGGACAGGTCTTCGCGTTCGGACTCCTCTTTCTCGCGCTGGCGTACCTCGTGTTCGCGCCGTGGGTCTACTGGGATCGGTGAGGCGTGACGGGGCGGGGCGGGTCGAGCCGCGTCGCTGGCGCGGGATTCGTCGCGTCGCCGGCGCGGGATTCGTCGCGTCGAGGCCGCCCGCGCTGGCGACGCCCCGCGCGTCCCGGGCGCTACATCCCCATGTCTTCGGCTGCCCCGGGGATGGGCAGCTCGTGGGGGTCGACGCCGAGCAGTTCGCCCGCGTGGTCCAGCGCCATGTCGAAGCCGTAGTACCGTTCGAGTTCGTCGCCGTCGGCGGTCGGTCGGACTTTCAGCATCGCGTACCCCTCGCGGTTCTGGGCGATGGCCGCGGTCCTGCCGTCGCGGTCGAACTCGAGCACCCGCTCCTCGTCGGTCTCGTAGTACCGGGCGGTCACGTCTCCCCTGCTGGCTTCGCTCATGACCCCGGGTTCGGCGTCGCCACAGTCCAACCTATCGGTTCGCACCCGTCCGCGACCCCCTCCACCGGGCGGCGCGGGGTGGGACCCGGTCACGAGACTTTTTACCCCTCCCGTCCAAGACCGGCACACTCCGAATGTCTCGACACGCCGCTGACCCCTTACCCGGCGGAAACGCCGACCTGGACTGGTGCCACGACGCGGTCCAGGGCGTCTCCCGCACGTTCGCGCTGACCGTCGACGTGCTCGAGGAACCGATGTCCTCGTACATCTGCATCGGCTACCTCGTCTGTCGCATCGCAGACACGATCGAAGACGCCGGCCACATCCCCCCCGAGGAACAGACCCGGCTGCTCCGCCTCTACGACGCCGCACTCGACCCCGAGGACGACACGGACGTCGAGGAGTTCACCGCCGAGGCCGGCGAGTGGCTCCCCGAGGACCGCGACGACGACTGGGAGGTCGTCGCCAACGCTCCGCGGGTCTTCCGCACGTTCGACGCCCTCGACGACGACGTGCGCGAGGCCGTCACGCCGCCGGCCCGCGAACTCGTCCAGGGCATGATCAGGTTCGTCGAGCGGTACGACGACGAGGGCGGGCTCCGCATCGAGTCCCGGGAGGAACTCGAGGAGTACTGCTACTACGCCGCCGGCACGGTGGGCAACCTCATCACCAACCTGGTGACCCGCGGCGACATCGAGACCTCGCGCGCGAAACGACTGTACGACACCGCCGAGGAGTTCGGTCTGCTCCTCCAGCTCGTCAACATCTCCAAGGACGTCTACGAGGACTACACCGAGGAGAACAACGTCTACCTGCCCGCGGAGTGGCTCCGGGCGGAGGGGGTCCCCCAGGACGAACTCGTCGACCCCGAACACGAGTCCGGCGCGACCGCGGTCGTCCGCCGGACCGCCGACCGCGCGCGGGACTTCCTCGACGACGCCCAGACCTACCTGGAGACGGTGCCGCTGGTCGACGGCAACACCCTGGAGGCGTGGGCGATCCCCTACCTGCTGGCGGTCGGGACGCTCCGGGAACTCCGCGCGAACCCGCAGGACGCGCTCCGGGACACCAGCGTGAAGGTGTCGCGCCAGGAGGTCTTCGCCGTCGTGGCGGCGATGAGCGGCACCGACGAATGCGAGTCGCTGGGCGAGTTCCGGGAGACGATCACGCGCAAGCCGTTCCACCGCGCGGCCCTCGGCGCCGACTGACCGTCCGGCGGACGACGGGGGAGTCGTCTCGGTCCCCGCTGTCGGTTTCGCACGGATACGCCCGCCGGGTGACCGGGGAGTCACCGGCGGACGCGCTTGGGAGGATTTTTGGTAGTCGGGTCGCAAGGTCGACCTATGAGTACGGAAGAACACGAGGAAGGCCATCACCTTCCGGCGGTCGAGGACTGGCCGCGCGGGTTCGGCGAAGCGAGCTGGTGGCCGTTCGTGACCGCGCTCGGCGGGGCAGGGATCTACGTCGGGGCGGCGCTGTACATCCTCGCACAGGGCTCGAAACCAGTGGTCGGCCCGAACGTCTGGCCGGTCGTCTTCGTCGGGAGCATCGGGACGTTCCTGGTCGGCCTCTACGGCTGGCTCTACCACGCGTTCATCGTCCACTTCTGGTCGCGCGAGGCCGACGCCGGGAGCGCCGCCTCGTTGCGCTGGGGCATGCTCGTGTTCCTGGGCTCCGAGATCGCCACCTTCTCGGCGGGGTTCGTCTACTACGCGTTCATCCGCGTTGGGACGTGGCCGCCGCAGAGCCTCCCGGGGCTGACCACGTCGCTGGTGCTGACCAACACCGCGCTGCTGGTCGCCTCCTCGTTCACCATCCACTGGGCGCACCACCAGCTCCGCGAGGGTCACCGCCGGAACTTCCTGACCGGGCTGGGCGCGACCCTGCTGCTGGGGATCGTCTTCCTCGGCGGCCAGGTGCTCGAGTACTACGAGTTCATCGTCGAGCACGGGTTCTCGCTCACGTCGGGCATCTTCGGGTCGGCCTTCTTCGGCCTGACCGGCCTGCACGGCCTGCACGTGACGATGGGCGCGGTCATGCTCTCGATCGTGTTCGTCCGCGGGCTCCGCGGGCAGTTCTCCGCCGACCGCCACGTCGCCGTCTCGACCGCCTCGATGTACTGGCACTTCGTCGACATCGTGTGGATCTTCCTCGTCGCCGTCCTCTACGTCGGCGCCGAGATCGGCGCGTAAGCCGTCGCCCCTTTTCGCGTTCGCCGGGTGTCCGACCGCCGGGAGCCACCGCCGTCGACGCCGAATCGGTCGACTCCTGCCGGGCCGGGGGCGCGTCGCCCTGGACCGTGCGCCCGAGCGCGCCCCTCGATCCAGCCCCGCGGAACCGCCCTCCGTCGCTCGGTTTCCGCGCGGAGTCAGCCTTAAGGTACTCCACCGCGCTACGGCGAGTATGGACGACCTCGAACAGTTCGTCTCGTCGCTGACTCCGCGGGAGGACAACGAGAAGATCAAGCTCTACCAGAACACGGTCGCGATGGCCTGTCCGGTGTGCGAGGAACCGTTCGACGACCTCGTCGTCTGCAAGAACGAGAAGACGAGTCTCACCCAGTCTGAACCGCTGGACCTCTGCCTGATGGTCCACGAGGACCGGCCGCTGGTGTTCACCCACAAGTGACGGCGCGGTCCGGGCGCGTCACAGCCGCCACGACCCGGGCGCGTCAACGACCGCGGCCATCGCTTCTGTGCCTGACGCCCCGACGCCCTACGTCGCGAACTCCTTGAACCGCTGGACGTCGGCGTCCGTCCCGGCGACGACGAGTTCGTCGCCGCTCTCGATCCGGACGTCCGGATCGAGGTCGACGAACAACTGGCCCCGTCGCTCGATGGCGATCACCGTGCAGCCGGTCCGCGCGCGCACGTCCGCCTCCCGGAGGGTCCGCCCCTCGAGCCCGGGCGCCGCGGTCCGGACGATGTCGATCTGGGTCTCGGGGGAGAGCACCTCCTCGTTGAGCAGCTCCGAGGCCAGCAGTCGCCCCGACACCGTCGACAGCGCGAGCACGTAGTCGGCGCCCGCGCGGTAGAGCTTGCCGACGCTCTCGGTCTGGTTGGCCCGGGCGACCACCTCGACTTCGGGGGCCACCTGGCCGAGCACCAGCGCCGCGAAGATGGTCGTCGTGTCGTCGTCCAGCGCGAGCACGACGCTTCGAGCGTCCTCGATCCCCGCCTCCGTGAGCGTGCTCCGGTCGGTGATGTCGCCGACGATGTCGACGCCGGGGTCGTCCTCCAGATCGACGACGACGCTCGCGACCTCCGAGGCCGCGAGGGCGTCGCCGGCGGCGGTACCGACCTCGCCGTGGCCCGCGATGATCGCCCGACCGCGGCGGTGCCGTCGGGTCGTCGACAGCGTCAGCTCCTTGAGCTGCTCCAGTTGTTGCTCCCGCCCGGCGACCAGGAGGACGGTGTGCTCGTCGATCACGGCGTTGGGGTCCGGCGGGCTGGCGAACTGGCCGTGGAACCACGTGCCGATGACGTTGGCGCCGGTGGCGCCGATCCCGCTCTCGGCGATCGTCTGGCCGACCAGCGGCGAGTCGTGCTGGACCAGCAGTTCCACGATCTCGAGGTCGGTCCCGACCTCGATGGTGCCGTCGAGTTCCGCCGAGACCGACGTGGTGATCTTGTTCGCGAGGCTCTCGCCGAGCATCCGCCGGGGCGACACCACGCGGTCGGCGCCGGCGTAGCGGTGGTAGTCCGCGAGGGCGATGTCCTCGACCAGGCTCACCACGCGCAGGTCCGCGGAGGTCTCCCGGGCCGAGAGGACGATCGCGGCGTTGGTCTCGTCGTCGTCGTCGGCGACCAGCGCCAGGGCGTCCTCGGCGCCGGCGTTGCGGAGGTCCTCGACGTGCTCGGGGTCGCCGTGGATCACCTGGTAGCCCTCCTCGTAGAGCTGGGTCGCCCGTTCGCGGTCCGGCTCGACGATCACGTACGGCACGTCCCGGGTGTTCAGCGCGCTCACCAGCGCGTCGCCACGGGGCGTGAACCGGCAGACGACGACGTGGTCCTCCAGATCGACCGCGGTCGGCGGCGAGGTGGCCAGCGCGTCCTCGATCAGCGGCACGACGAACAGCGGGAGGGTGGTGAAGATCAGCGCGATCCCCGAGAGTTGCATCACGATCATCAGGACGTGCATCCACCCCGAGGTCCAGAGCCCGGCGTCCTCGCCGTAGCCGGTGGTGGTGAACGTCTCGATCACCACGAACAGCGACTCCATGAACGTGCGCTGGTGGCCTTCCAGCGCCGCCATGCCGAACTGGTACAGCAGCGCGTAGGCCACGATCGCCAGCGTCGAGACCGCGAGGAACGCCCCGACGCGACGGAGTGCGCTGGCCATACCGCCCGTTCCACGGGGGCCGGGAAAAAGCCGGGTGGCTCGACGTGGCCGCCCCGTACGTCGGCTCGCCGTTCGGACACGTCAGCACTATGTCCAGAAAGTATTTGCATCGCTCCGGGGCAATAGGTGGACAATGGAGAGTCAGATTATCGACGAGGTCACCGAGTGGGAGTCCCGGGGCTACTCGGGCGGCTACGCGGGACTCCACCGCCTCGCCGACGAGGATTTCACGGGCGCGGTCACGGAGGGAATGGGGTGGCTGTTCATGCTCAACGGGCGGGTGGTCGGCGTCTTCGACGGGTCGATCGAGGACTTCGCCGACGCGGACGGGACCGCCTACGAGGCGCCGCACCCCTCGCTGCCCCTCCTGTTGGCCATGAAGGGGACCGGCGGCGAGACCAGGGCGAAGTACTACACCGAGGACACGCCGCTGTCGCAGGTCGACGGCACCCTCTCGTCGGGCGGGTTCACCGGCTACGTCGAACTCTCGGAGAACGTGCTGTCCGGCGACTACTACGTCGTCTACCACGGCGGTCGCTCGCTGGCCTGCGCGTTCGTCGGGAACAGCCGCAAACTGCTCACCGGCGACGAGGCGTTCGACCGCGCCGACGACGAGGTGGGCATCTACGAGGTCGTCGACGTGGACGTCGAGGTGATCGAGATCCCCGAGGCTTCCTCGGTCGGGGCGACCGACGAAACTGGGGGCGCCGACAGTCTCGGCGCCGCGGGCGTCGCCGGTTCGACCGGCTCCGTCGACGCGAACGGGCAGGATTCGACCGCCGTCGAAGCGACGGGTGCCGCGGACCCGACCGCCGACGACACCGACGCCGAAACCGGTGCTGTCGACGCCGACACCGACGCCGATGCTGCCGACGCCGACACTGATGCTGTCGACGCCGACACCGATGCTGTCGACGCCGGCGCTGACGCCGCCGACGAATCGACCGCGCCCGGCGGACCGGGCGGCGGCGTGGACGACGGGGTGGGGATCGGCGACCGGATCGGGGAAGCCGAGCCCGGGTCCGCGGACGCCGGGGACGCGGCGGGGCGCGGCGACGACGCCGACGACCCGG
>JBDGUA010000047.1:0-3160 GCA_042216345.1 Haloferacaceae archaeon | reverse complement strand
GGGTCCGCGGACGCCGGGGACGCGGCGGGGCGCGGCGACGACGCCGACGACCCGGCCGCGGACGACGCTGCCGACGAGTCGGACGTCGCCGGCGGGGCGGACGCCTCAGCCGCGGTCGACGCCGCCGCGGGAGGGGACACCGACGACCGGCCGGGCGACCCAGCCGACACCGCTCCGGACGCCCCGGCGGACGGACCGGCGACCGCTGTCGACGACGACGCGGCGCCGTCCCGCGCGGCGGGCGCGGAGGCCCGCGAGGCCGGCGCTGACGCCACCGACGCCGAAACCGGCGTCGGGGCGGGCGTTGGCCCAGCCGCAGACACCGACTCGGACGCCGACCAGCCCTCCGGCACCGTCGCCGGCACCGACGCCCTCGGCGAGGCCGCGTCGACGGGGCCCGCCGACGCCGGCGAGGGGGGAGAGACGGACGACGCGGGCGCCGCGTCGGGGTCCGAGGACGTGTTCTCCGAGGAGGAGCGCTGGCGGGAGGCCCGGGCGATCCCCTCGCTCGACCCCTCGAAGTCGCAGACGGACCCGGGGCAGGCGGACGGCGACCAGACCGCCGCCCGGCAGCCGCGAACGAACGGGACCCAGGGCGGGACGGGCGACGGTGCCCCGACCGGCTCGCGCTCCGGCGGCGAGCAGGAGCACCAGCAGGCCCGAGCGACCGACCAGCGAATCGCGGAACTTCGGGACCGCCTCCACGAGGTCCAGCAGGCCCGCACCGAGGCCGAGAACGCCAGGGATCAACTGGCCACCGAACGCGAGGAGCTCGCCAGCGAGCGGGAGGAACTCCAGGGCGAGAACGACCGCCTCCGGGCCCGCGTCGAGGAACTGGAGGCCGAAGTCGAACGACTCGAGGAGCAGCTGGCCGACGCTCGCGAGCGCGCGGGCGGCGCGGTCGACCACACGATGTCGCCCCAGGAAGCGCTCGACGGCACGAACCTCTTCGTCCGCTACGAGAGCAAGAGCGGGGCGACCCTGGAGAAGGCCCACGCCGGCGAGGCCGGCCGCGACGAGGTGGCCGCGAACCTCCGGGTGGAACACCACACGGGCTTCGAGACCGAGGGGCTACACGTCGGCGGCCGTCCCTTCCGGGAGTTTCTCGACCACACCATCGAGTACGGCTTCGTCCAGTGGGTCGTCGAGGACCTGCTCTACGAGATCAGGGACACGGCCAACACGGGCGAACTCGCCGAGCTGTTCGACGCCATCCCGAAGATCGACCGGGCCGAACTCCACGGGTCGGTCAGCGTCCGGTTCTCGGCGAACGGCGAGGAGCACCGCGAACAGGAGCGCTTCGACGTGGTGCTGCGCGACCGCATGGGCAACCCACTGATCGTCGCCAACCTCAACGACTCGCGCGAACCGGCCGCGGAAGGCGAGATGACGTCGCTGGTCCAGACGGCCCGCCGGGTGAAAGAGACCAGCGACTCGCTGGGTGCGGCCCTCTACGTGACCTCCAGCTACTTCGAACCCTCGGCGCTGGAGACGGCCGCCGACGCCACGGGCGGGGGGCTACTCAGCCGCGGCAGGCGCAAGAGCTTCGTGAAGCTCTCGCGAAAGCAGGGGTTCCACCTGTGCCTGGTCGAGACGCGGGAGGGGAACTTCCACGTCAACGTCCCCGAACTGTAACGACCCGTCAGCTCTTCGGCTGGAGAACAGTCGCGAAATCGATCTCGGGCCCAGAGGTGGACCCGCCTGTACGCAGAAGCGAGAACGCGTTAGAAGTTCGATCTCGGCTCAGGCTTCCGCCGTCTCTTCGATCTTCATCGTCTGCAGCTTCTCGACGATCTCGTCGACCTTCTCGTCGAGTTCGTCCACGAACTCCATCGTCCGGTCGGTGGTGATCGCTCCCTGGCTGGAGGGTTCGATGAGGTTCTCCTCCTCGAGGACGCGGAGGGAGTACCGTACTTTGTGGTGGGGGTAGCCGGTCTCGTTCGACATCTTGACGATGCCGATCGGCTCGTTCTCGATCACCATCTTCAAGACCTGGAGATGGCGTTCGAGCATGTCCACTTCCTTCTCAAGTCGATCTATCATGCCATTTGTTAACTCGTCCGGAGCGGGTTTAAACCTTATTGTCCGACCCGGGGCGAAAAGCGACGTGGTATAGAGTCACGCGTGGGAGGATATAACGGTTCTGGCATCCGCCAGTCGTGGGACGGCCCCGCCACGCACGCCCACGGGACCGACCCGTCGGCGATCGGCGGCGTCCGCGACCCGGCGCCCCGAGCGCTCGCATCCGAACACCGGGCCTCCTTTCCCTCCCGAACTTCCCTCGCTGCATTCGATTCCCTCCTCCGTGCACTCCATGTCGTCACCTTCGTGCCCCCGACGACCCGACCTCCGGCGGTCGGTGTGCACGGTCGTGCATCACTGCGCGCTGTCGACCGTAACCGGTTTAGGCGGTGGAGGGAAACCTCGCCACGGACATGACCGTAACTATCGTCGGCTCCCAGCTCGGCGACGAGGGCAAGGGCGCCCTCGTCGACCGGTGGGGTGGTGAGGCCGACGTCGTCGTTCGATACCAGGGAGGGGACAACGCGGGCCACACGGTCGTCGAGGGCGGCGAGGAGTACAAGCTCTCGCTGGTCCCCAGCGGCGCCGTCCGGGGCAAGGTCGGCATCCTCGGCAACGGCTGCGTGGTCAACCCCCGCACCCTGTTCGAGGAGATCGACGCCCTGCGCGAGCGCGGCCTCGACCCCGACGTGCGCGTGGCCAAGCGCGCGCACGTGATCATGCCGTACCACCGCCGCCTCGACGGCATCGAGGAGGAGGCCAAGTCGGACTCCGACCTCGACGCCGGCACCACGGGCCGGGGCATCGGCCCCACCTACGAGGACAAGGCCGGTCGACGCGGCGTCCGCGTCGGCGACCTCCTCGCCCCGGAGGTCCTCCGCGAGCGTCTGGAGTACGTCGTCCCGCAGAAGCGCGCGGTCGTCGAGGACGTCTACGGCCTGGAGGCCGGCGAGGAACTCGACGTCGAGGCCCTCTTCGAGGAGTACCGCGAGGTCGGCCGGCGCCTCGAGTCCGAGGGGATGGTCGTCAACGCCAGCGACTACCTGGCCGGTCGCCTGCGCGACGGCGACGAACTGCTGTTCGAGGGCGCCCAGGGCACCTCCATCGACATCGACCACGGCATCTACCCGTACGTCAC
>JBDGUA010000004.1:0-13763 GCA_042216345.1 Haloferacaceae archaeon | reverse complement strand
CCCACCAGACGCTGGACCCGCCGACGTGGTTCTACACCTCCCGGGCCTTCGACGACGACCTGCGCGAAGCGATCCTGAGCGGGAACGCCCTCGACATCCTCAAACTCTGACCATGGCCACCGAACCAGACGCCGACGGCGAAGGGGTTCCGGACGACTACGTCGAGATCGCGGCGGTCGAGGAGATCCCGCGAGGCAAGGGGATCGGCGTCGACGTCGGCGGCATCGAGATTGCGGTCTTCAAAGTCAAGGACGACTTCTACGCCATCGCGAACCGCTGTGCGCACCAGCGCGCACCGCTGTGCCGGGCCGGCGAGGAGAAGATCAACGCCGAGCACACCTGGTCGGACTCCCGCGGCGGCGTGGACGAGGACGCCTGCACCGTCGCCTGCCCCTGGCACCTCTGGGAGTGGGACCTCGAGACCGGCGAGCACGCCGCCTCCGGCAAGCGCATCGGCACCTTCGACACGATGGTCCAGGACGAGGCAGTCCACGTCCGGATCTGAGGCTCCGTCGCCCAGTCGGCCTCCCCCCAGGCCCCTCCGACCGGCGACACCTTCTTGAGCTTCTGTCCGTTCTAATAGGACACAATGATGCTCCCGACCCACGCGCTGGCGGGGATGTTGCTGGCGCTGCCCGTCGCCGCCGTCGCGCCCGAGTACGCCCCGGCGGCGCTGGCGGCGGGGTTCGTGGGGGGCGTCCTCCCGGACCTGGACCTCTACGCCGGCCACCGGAAGACGCTGCACTTCCCCACCTACTACGCCGTCCTCGGGGCCGGTGGGCTGGTCGCGGCGGCGCTGTCGCCCTCGACGACGTCGGTCGCCGCCGCGGTGCTGTTGCTCGCGGCGGCGCTGCACAGCGTGAGCGACGTCTTCGGGGGCGGCCTCGAACTCCGCCCCTGGGAGGCGACCTCCGAGCGCGCGGTCTACGACCACGTCCGGGGGCGCTGGCTGGCGCCGAAGCGTTGGATCCGCTACGACGGTGCCCCGGAGGACCTGGCGCTGTCGGTCGGGCTGGCGGCCGCCCTCTGGACGAGCGTCGACGGAACGCTACGCCTGGCGGTCGGCGGCGCCCTGGCGGTCGCGGTCGTCTACGCCGCGACCCGCCGGGTACTCCCGCGGCTCGCGGAACTGCTCGTGGGGCGCGTGCTCGCGGTCTACGCGCCGGCGTCCCTCGTCGCCGCGATCCCGGAGCGGTATCTCGGGGAGGGGTCGCCCGTCACGACCGCCGCGCGGACTGGCGTCGCCGGGACCCGTGGTGGGTCTACCGGCGGCTCTACCGACGAGAGCGTCTGACCGGCGGGTCCGAAAGTTCTTCACGTGGGGCGGGACTCCTCTCACCGCAAGGGAGAGAGATGACTGGTGTCGCGACGGTGGGCGTCGTCGTCCTCGGGGTCGCCATGCTGGCGTCGCTGTACGCGAGCGTCCGCCAGGAGAACGTCGCGGCCCTGGTCAACACCGTCGGCTCCATCGCCGTCACCCTGGCACCGTTCAGCGTCCTGGTGCTCCCGGGGTGGCCGAGCCCGGACGTCGGGTTGCTCTGGGAACTGGCGTTCTGGATCGCCGTCGCCGGGGTCCTCCACTCGCTGGGGATGCTCAGCCTCTACGAGTCGACCTCGTGGTGGGACCACCTCACGCACGTCGTCTCGGCGACGCTGCTCGCGGCGCTGTTGTACGCGGCGTACCTCGTCGCGCTCGAGCAGCCGGTGGACTGGCCGCTCGTGGCGGTGGCGACCCTCGGGAGCACGTTCGCGCTGGGGGTGGTCTGGGAACTCGTCGAACTGGTCGCCCGCGACGTCGGGCGCCGGTACGACGTCGAACCGATGCTCGTCTACTACGGGTGGCTCGACAGCGCCTTCGACCTGGTCTTCGACGTCGCCGGGGCGGTCCTCGTCGTCTGGCTCGACCTCAGACCGTTCGTGCCGCTCCTCGAACCGTTCCCCCGGGCCACCCGGACGCTACTCACGGTGACCGGCGTCGTCGCCGTCGTCGGTGGGGCACTCATGGCCGCCTACGTCGTCGTCAACGACGCGTCACCGACGGAGTGAGGGACGACGCGTCACCGACGGAGTGAGGGTGAGGTTCCGGTCGGTCTCGAAACGAGCCGGCACTCGCCGTCGTCAGGCCTGGGCCATCGAGGCCGTCACGACCGCCGAGACGAGTTGCTCCAGCGGCGCCTGCAGTTCGTAGGAGGGCGTCTCGATGCGAATCGGCGAGTCGAGCGAGACGCCGGAGAACTTCAGTTCGAGGAGGTAGGAGCCGTCGGCGGCGATGGTGGCGGCCTCGCGCTGGCCGCTGGCCTCGTGCCAGGCCCAGGCGGTCTGGCCGGCGTCGCCCGGGTCGGTCCGGCCCTCGATCCGGTGGACCGCCGGCTGGGTCGTCACCTCGCTGCCCTCCATCGGGTAGCCGCGGTCGTGCCACTCCCAGAACCCCTCGTCGATGACGTAGACGTTCTCGTAGCCCTGGTCGATGAGCGTCGCCGCCCGGAGCGACGAGAGATGATGGGGACAGCCGCAGTAGCAGACGATCAGGTCGTCTTTCGGCCAGTCCGTCACCGGGTCCGGGTTGGCGCCGTCCGGTGCGGGACTGAGGACCGCACCGAGGATGTGCGAGCGGTCGTAACTGGTCTGGCCGCGCGCGTCCGCGAAGCGGGCCTCCCGGCGCTTGTACCAGTAGTGCGCCACCTCGATGGGCGCCAGGGGGACCGCCGTCCCCTCGACGATCGTCGCGCCGAACGAACTCGTGTCGATGGAGCGTTCCTCGGGCGTCTGCTCGAACGCCGGCGGGTAGCCGTCGTTCGCCTCGGTGGAGTCGCCGCCGGAGCCGCCGCCGAGACAGCCGCCGAGCAGGAAGCTCCCGGTCGTCGCGGCACCCGCGAGGAAGGCGCGTCGACTGGAGCGGTCAGTCGGGCTCATTGCACCCCCTTAGCGGGGGAGACGCAAAAGCCTCACTCCGACTGGCTCGCTCAGTCGCCGGCCGACCCACCGCTCGCCGGCGCGACGACGCGACGGTAGACCGCGAGGGCGAC
Source organism: Haloferacaceae archaeon (assembly GCA_042216345.1). Classification (GTDB taxonomy): domain Archaea; phylum Halobacteriota; class Halobacteria; order Halobacteriales; family Haloferacaceae; genus JBDGUA01. Next base: position 10,737 of record JBDGUA010000004.1, on the reverse strand, counting down.
GGCGGCGAGCAGGCAGAGGGCGCCGACGCCCGAGGCGACGAAGCCAGCGACGAACCCGTCCGGGAGGGAGAAGTCGTCGACGTGCATGACGCCGCGGACCGCGTAGTAGGTGCCGTCACGCCGGACGACGGGCGTCGGCGGCAGGGGTTCGTCCGACCAGGGGCGGTAGGCGTAGCTCTCGTCGGAGGTGGTCGCGTTGCGGATCGCCTCGAAGGTCCGTCGCTGGGCGGGCGAGAGCTCCGCGTAGTCGGTGACCAGTCGGTCGCGGACGACCGCGGCGACCTCGGCGTCGGTGGCGGGCACCGCCTCGACGCGGGTCGCTCCGTCTCGCTCGGAGAGGCGGAGTCGGTAGTAGGTCTCGTACTCGCGGGTGACGAAGGGGTACTCCCGCGACACCTGCCCGAGGTCCGACTGGACCGCGGCGTCGTCGATATGGACGGTCTCGTTCGCGGTGACCGCCTCGAGGACGTCCCGCGTCCGGTTCGGTGCACGGAAGTCGTCGGCGACGTGGGAGAACCGGAGGTCCTCGACCTGCAGGGAGACGTGGTCGCCGTAGCGCTCGGTCAGGGCGGTGTCGTTCGCGCCGTCGATGGGTCGCGCGACGTACCCGGTCGGCGAGCGGGAGCGGTCCGGGGCGTCGAGTCGTTCCAGCCCGATGGCGTAGGCCGGACCCGGCAGCAGCACCAGGCCGACCAGGAGGAGGATCAGGGCGGCGTTCTTGCGGGGCATCGACTCGAACTGTCCGTCGGCGGCGGTAAGTGTCTTGTCGGTCACGGGACGACACTGGAGGTCCCGAATGGTGTCTGCTTCCGCGTCCGAATCGTGTCCACCTCCACGACACGAGCTTTTTATGCGGCAACGAGCTATGGGCTCCCATGAGACACCTCGGCCTGACAGTGCGAATGGCCATCGTCGGCTCGCTGCTGTTCCTGTTCTACGCAGTGGCGGCGGTCGTCGCGATGGGCGTGTTCCGCTGGCCACTCTGGCTCGTGTTGCTGGGCAGCGTCGCCTTCGTCGGCGTGCAGTACAAGATCGGGAAGTGGGCCGCGATCCGGAGCGTCCGCGCCGAGGACCTCCCCGAGGATCAGTACCCGGAGATCCACCGCCGCGTGGAGTCGCTCTCCCGGGACATGCACATCGACAAGCCCCGGCTGATGATCGCCCGCATGGGCGCGCCCAACGCCTTCGCCGTCGGTCGGAAGGGCAACGGAACGGTCGTGGTCTCCCAGGAGCTGCTGCAACTGCTCGAGCCGGACGAGGTCGAGGGCGTGCTCGCCCACGAGCTGGCCCACATCCGCAACCGCGACGTCGTGATGATGGTGCTCGGGCAGGGGATCGCCTCGATCGTCGCCATCGTCGCCCAGTGGGTGGTGCTGCTGACCGGCGACAACGACATCGCGGACTTCTTCCTCGCGATCGTCGTCGGCCAGCTCGTCCAGATGCTGGTGATGGTGTTCGTCTTCGCCATCTCGCGGTACCGCGAGTACGTCGCCGACGGCGACGCCAAGTCCGTCATCGGCAGCGGCGAACCCCTGGCGCGCGCCCTCGAGAAGATCAGCTCGGGCAACGAGCGCGCCCGCGACACCGCGGTCGACGAGCAGGTGAACGCGCTGTGCATCTTCGGCGAGAAGATCGGCATCGCCCGGCTGTTCGCGACCCACCCGCCGGTCGAGAAGCGGATCGAGCGCCTGCGCGCGTGATGGACCTCCGGACGCTCCTCTCGGCGGTGCTCGGGGTGGTCCTCGGCGCGGTCCTGCTGCTCTACCCCTCGGCCGTGATCCGGATGCACACCGCAGGCCGGGTGCCCCCCGGCCGGGACGGCGACTACGGCGCGGAGTCGACGGCGCCGCGGCGCTGGCGACTCGTCGTTCGCGCCGTCGGCGCCGCCGTCCTCCTCGTGGGCTGTTACTTCGCCGTCGAGCTGCTCGCCTGAGCCCGGACGGAGAGCCGTCGCTAGGGCGTCGCGTTCAGCCGCTCGGCGGGCCGTCCCCGCCCAATCGTGCGGGAGAGCCCCCGTCGCGACTCCGCCCCATCTGTGCTGATCGACGTACGGCACCGGGGTCGATGAACAACCTTATCCCCCACGACGACGTACCGACGGGCGGCCTGCGTACTGATCGCGTGCCAGCGGATCACCCCGCAGGCCGTTTCTCCCGTGACGACGAGCGACGGTGGCGAAAGATATCTAGTATCTGGTAGTTCCGTACGTGGAGTCGCCGCCTCAGTCCCGGAACCGGTCGCGGAGCAGCCCGCGGGCCGCCTCGACGTCGATGGGGCCTCCGCGAGCCGTCGCTCGCTCCCGAATCGCCGCGAGCCCCGCCGCGACGCGCTCGTCAGTGGGGTCGATGCCGCAGGAGTCGAGGAGCGCGCGCACGGCGCCGCGGCCCGTTTCGGTCCCGAAGCGGAGGTCGCGCCGTCCCCCGTAGGTCGCGGGGTCGAACGCCTCGTAGGTGCGCGGGTCCGCGAGCATCGCCGCGGTGTGCATCCCGCTCTCGTGGCTGTAGGCCCGCTCCCCGAGGACGGGTTTGCCAGCCGGCACCGCCTCGCCGAGGCGGTCGAGCACCCGGCGACAGGCGGGGACGAGCGCGCCGAGGTCGAGCCCCAGGTCGTCGCCGCGCTCGGCCAGCAGCACCGCCACCTCCTCCAGGGGCGCGTTGCCCGTGCGCTCGCCGAGGCCGCCGACCGTGACGTCGACCCGGGTCGACCCGGCGTCGACGCCGACCGCAGCGTTGGCAGTCGCGACGCCCATGTCGTCGTGGGTGTGGACCGCGACCGCGGCGTCGTCGCCCAGCTCCCCCGTCACGGCGGCGACCGTCTCGGCGACCGTCTCCGGCGTCCCGGCCCCGGTCGTGTCCGCGAGGGTGACGTGGGCGGCCCGGGCGTCGACGGCGGCCCGTGCGGTCTCGACGAGGAACGCGTCGTCGGCGCGCATCGCGTCCATCAGGGTGGCGCCGACGTCGACGCCGCCGTCGCGGGCGCGGTCGATGGCGGCGACGAGCCGCTCGCGGGCCTCGATCCGCGAGGCGCCCAGGGCGTGTTCGAGCTGGACGTCCGAGGCGTTGATCATCACCTCGACCTCGTCGGGGTCTACCCCCAGGGCGGCGTCGACGTCCGCCGGGACCGCCCGTGCCAGCGCCGCGGTCCGGAGGTCGAGGGCGTCGGCCTCGCGGTACCACGACGCCCGGCGTCGGGCCCGGGGAAACGAGACCTCGACGCAGTCGATCCCGAGGGTCGCCAGGTCGCGGAGGACGTCGATGCCGGCGGACTCGTCGATGGTCAGCCCCGGGACCTGCGAACCCTCCCGGAGCGTGAGGTCCTTGAACTCGATCATGGCTCTCCTTCCCGGTCGGGATGGGAAGCGGTGTCGCCTCGCGGGAGGCGGGTCGGCGCTCGTCGCGTCGTCGGCGTCGAACCCGGGCGGGCGGTCGCGAACCGGGTCAGTCGTCGGCGTCGAACCCGGAGCCGTCGGCCCTGCCGACGTAGCGCCCGCCGTTCTCGCCCGCGCCGGCGGCGAGCTGGACCGCGGCCTCGCCGATCACGTCTGGTTCCTCGTGGGTCGCGTCGCCCGCCGTCCGCCCGATCTGGCTTCGCGAGCCCGTGTGGACGCCGCCGCCGGGCGGTCGCAGGACCAGCGAGTCGACCCCGGTGTCGGCGACCTCCAGCGCGATGGTCTTGGCCAGCCCCTCGAGGCCGTGTTTGGAGGCGACGTAGGCCGCCCGACCGGGCTTGCCGCTGGTCCCCATGCCCGAGGAGATGTGGATCAGCCGCCCGTCGTCGGCCTCGAGCATCCCGGGCAGGACCGCCCGCGCGCAGAGGAACGCGCCGCGGAGGTTCGTGTCGAGGACGGTGTCCCAGGTCTCGAGGTCGAACTCCGCGACGGGCGGTTCCGCGGTCGACCCGCGGGCGATCTGGCCGGTGACGCCGGCGTTGTTGACGAACACGTCGACGGCGCCGTAGGCGTCCCGGGCCCCCGCGACGAGGCCCTCGACGTCCTCCGGCGAGCGGACGTCGGCCCGGACGCCGGTCGCCTCGCCCGGCCCGTCGAAGGAGTCGACCGCGTCCGCGAGTTTCGATTCGGTCCGACCGGCGATCACGACCCGCGCGCCCTCGGCGACGAAGGCGTCGGCCATGGCCTTGCCGAGCCCGCCGCTGCCGCCGGTGACGACGATCGTGGTGTCTTCGAGTCGCATCGACTGGCACTCTCTAGCGAGGTCAATAACGCTTGCGCCGGCGGGTGCGCAAACTGCGGTTCCGTTCGGGATTCGGGCCGCGACGCGCCCCCAATTCCGACCGCCAGTTCGGCGCGGGCGACGACGAAACCGATCGACCGGGGTATGAAAGCATATGCCCGTGGGGGGTGACCAGCCAGTCATGCGCCGCCCCTCCCGCAACGCCGTCCGCCTCCTCCTGGCCCTGGTCGTGCTTGCGAGCGCCGGCTCGCTCGCGGCGAGTTACGTCCAGGCCGACACCGTGGGCTCGAAGGCCGTCCAGTCGGACCGTCCACGCGCTAGTACCGGCCCCGGATCGCCGAGCGAGAATACGACGAACGAGACGACAGACGGGACCCACAGCGCCGAAGCGAACGCGACGCGAACGAACGGAACCGCCGCCCCGCGGACCATCGAGATGCGGTCGCGGCTCAACCGCTCGAATGTCACGACGACCGGCCGGCCGGTCGGGAACCTCACGGTCGTCGCCACGCAGGGCTTTTTCGTCACCGACGAGCAGGCCGAGCTGGTCGCGTTCGACGAGTCCGGTGACCTGGTCTACTACGACGACGCCTACCGCGTCTACTTCGACGTCGACCCGGTCCCTGACGCCCGCTACACGGTCCAGTACGTCGCCGCGAAGCACTTCGGCGGCGACGACTGCGCGGCCTTCGAGACCGACCGGTGCACTCGCAACGTCGTCGAGCGCGTCAACCTCACGACCGGGAACGTCACCCGGATCTACGCGAAGGTGACGCCGGGCATCGGGTCGACGCGCTGGCACGACGCCGACCGGCTGGACGAGGACCACCTCGTGGCCGCGGACGTCTACCGCGACGGAATCTTCGTCGTCAACACCTCCGCCGGCGGGCCGGCGGCGACCGGCGTCCCCGAGGACGGCTCCCTCGACGCCGAGGGAACGGGCGGCGTGATCACCACGCGCTGGAACGCCTCGCAGATCTACTCCCGCGACATCGGGGGCAAGGAGGGCGACTGGACCCACATCAACGACGTGGAGGTCCTCGACGACGGTCGCATCATGGTCAGCGTCCGCAACATGGACCAGGTGATCTTCCTCGAACCGTGCGACTACGGCACCGCGGGCGAGCACGACCCGAGCGACGACTGCGCGGGCTACGTCGCCAACGAGTCCTGGACCCTCGGGACCGACGAGAACTACGAGATCCTCTTCGAGCAGCACAACCCCGACTACATCCCGCCCGAGCGCGGCGGGCCGGCGGTGATCGTCGCTGACTCGGAGAACAACCGCATCGTGGAGTACCAGCGCGTCGACGGCGACTGGGCCCGGACCTGGACGTGGAAGGACGTCCGCCTCCAGTGGCCCCGGGACGCCGACCGCCTGCCGAACGACAACACCCTCGTCACCGACACCCACGGCGACCGGGTTGCCGAGGTCACTCCCGGCGGGCGGGTCGTCTGGAGCGTCCACATCGGGATGCCCTACGACGCCGAACGCCTCGGGACTGGGGACGAGAGCGCGGGCGGGCGAAGCATGGCGGCGATCCGCGACGCCCGCCGGGACGAGAACGCCTCGGCGGGCGGGGCCGGGCTGGTCGCACCCGGCGCGGGGACGAGCACCCGCGGCAGTCCCACCCCGGTCGGCGCCGTCCTGCTGTGGCTGAAGTCGGTGGTCCCGAGCTACCTGATCAACTCGGCGCTCTACGTGGCGCCCGGCTGGGTCCAGTTCGCCGAACTGGTGGTCGCGACGGGGGCCGCCGTGACCCTGGTGGGCTGGACGGGCCTGGAGTGGTACTGGTCGCGGTTCTCCGTCCGCCGCGGGCTCGGTCGGCTTCGGGGACGACTTCGGCGAGGTGAGTGATCCACAGCCATCCGGCCACCGCCTTCATTGCGCTGCGGAGCGGGCCCTCACGTATGAGCACTGTGGGCGGGCTCGTGGCGTTCGTGGTCAGCCTGTTGGTCGGCGCCCTCGGCATCTACGTCGGCGCCCGGATCGTCGTCGGACGGACCAGGTACGGCCGCGCCGTGGTGACGGCGCTGTTCGGCGCCCTCGTCTGGGGGTTCGCCGCCGCGTTTCTCACGGGCGTTCCCCTCGTCGGATCGATCCTGCCGCTGCTGGCCTGGGTCGCGGTCATCAAGTGGCGCTACCCGGTCGGGTGGCTCGAGGCGGCCGTCGTCGGGATCGTGGCGTGGCTCGTCGCCGCCGTCGTCATCGAGGTGCTGCCGGTGGACGGTCTCGAGGCGGTGGGTGTCCCCTTCGTCTGAGGGCGCCGGTAGCACCCGGCGGGGCCGGGTGCCCGCGACTCAGAACAGCGCCTCGCTCTCGTCGAGGAGCGCCGCGGGACCGCCGACCTCCCAGACCTCCGTGTCGACGCCGAGGTCCGTGATGGCCCGCTCCACCTCGGCGACGTGCTCGACGGTCGTGTTGACGTAGACCGAGGCCCCGGTGTCGGTCGAGAAGTAGACCGGGAGGTCCTGGCCGGCCCGGAGGTCCCGGACGGCGTTGAAGATCTCGAGGGTCTCGGGCTGCCAGTAGACCCAGCCCGCGGGACCCGTCATCGTCGTCGCCGCCAGCGAGAGCGAGTCGTGCTCGGCGAGTTCGAACGCGCGGTCGAAGTCCGCCGCGCGCAGGGCGTCTTTCATCTCGGCGATCTGGCCGTGGATGTGCGCCAGCCGCGCGTCGAACATGTGGCTGTCGGCGGCCTCCTCGTGGGCCTGCTCGGTCTCCTTGTACTCGGGCACGGTCGCGGCCACGATCCGCAGGTCCTCCTCGAGGTCGCTGTCGAGGCGGTAGGCCCGGCAGTCGGCGTCGTTGAGACCGGTCGTCAGGATCGAGAACGCGCCCGTGACCGCGCGGGCCGCCGAGGACGAGCCGCGGCGCGCGACCGTCGAGATCTCCGGCAGGGTCATCTCGAGGCCGGCGGCCGCGACCAGCGCCCGCGCGGCGGCGGCGAACCCCGACGACGAGGAGCCGAAGCCGATGTTCGACGGGAAGTTGTTCTCGCTCTCCAGCCGGACCGGGTGGTCGATGTCGGCCAGCTTGCGGACGTGGTCGACGACCGCGTCGATGCGCTCGGCGCCACGGCCCTCGACGCGCTCGCCGTCGATCACGTAGACGTCCTCGCCGGCGTCGGGCTGGAACTCGACGGTCGTCTGGGAGTGGCTCGGCGCCGTGCAGACGCTGATGGAGTCGTGGTACGGCAGGCGCAACTCGGCGTCGCGCATCCCGTGGTACTTCACCAGCCCCTGGATCGGGTGTGCCCTCGCGGTGGCTCTCATACTCCCGTGGGCGTCCGTCTGGAGGTTAAACGTCCCGGAACGCCGGGGAAATCGTTCCCGGGGGACTGTCCACGCCTCAGAAGACGAACCGCTCCAGGAGGTAGCGCAGGAAGGTGTGTCGCCGCGGCTGGTGGGTGTGGACCAGCAGCACCGTGCAGTGGAGGTCGCGGGCGAGCCGGTCGGGTAGCGTCTCGACGACGGCGTCGTACAGCGGGTGGTGCGGTGAGGTGCTCGCGACGGCGAGGTCGGCGTCGTCGGCCGCGGCCAGCAGCGTCTCCGTCCGGCTCTCGCCGTGGAGGATCTCGTAGTCGGTCGGGACGCTGCACAGGTCACCGAGGTCAGCGTGGTACGCTTCGAGCGTGTCGACCCGGTCCGACCGGAGTTCCCCCTCGGTCGCGTAGAGGAACTGGATCTCGGCGCCGTGGGTCCGCGCGAGCGCGTCGGCTACCAGCACCTCCAGGGGGTCGTACGGCCCGCGGTCGGCGATGACCGCGATCGTGTCGACGTCGCCGATGCCGCGGTCGCGGACGAACACGAAGTCCGCCGGGACGTGCTTGAGGAACCAATCGACGTCGTGGCCGAGGAACTCGCCGCCGAAGCGATCGGGCTCCCACTCGCCGACGACGAGGTTGGTCTCGTGCTGGGTGACGTAGCTGGCGACTGCGTGTTCGGCCTCGTGGCTGACCACCTCCTCGACGTCCACCGGCGTCGAGAGAGACGCCGCGAGTTCGGCGGACTCCTGCTCGAAGGTCTCGTCCTCGACCGTGTAGTCGGCGGCGGCGTACGTGAGCGAGACTTGCTGCGGCACCGTCTCGAACCGGGAGACGGTGAGTTCGCCGCCCCGCCGCTGCAGCACCGCGTCGGCGACCCGCAGGAGCGACGCCTCGGTGTCGCGGTCCGTCTCCGGGCCGGTCGCGACGAGGACCCCGCCCTTGCCGCCGGTGGTCATGAGCTGCTGGGTCGTCTGGAGCGAGGCGTCGCCGGACGACCGGCGGATGGCGTCCAGCGCCGCCCCCTCGCGCTCGGTCCGCTCCCGGCCGTAGAGGCGGTACCAGCCCACCCCGAGGGCGACGAGCGCCAGCGCGCCCAGCAACGGGACCGGGCCCATCACCGTCAGCAGTCCGAGACACGCGAGCAGGCCGGCGAGGGGCACCCAGGGGTAGCCCGGCGCGACGAACTCGGGGTCGTACGACGTGAGGCCGCTCTCGCAGAAGGCGATCAGGGCGGCGTTGACCATCGCGAACACCAGGATCTGGAAGGCGCTGGCCAGCTTCGCCAGGTCGACCACCGGGACGAACGCGATCAGCGCCAGCAGGATGGCGCCCGTGAACGCGATCGAGGAGACCGGCGTCCGGTAGCGCTCGTGGACGCGACCCAGGCGAGCGGGCGCGAGCGAGTCGCGGCTCATCGCGAGCGGGAACCGCGTCGAGGAGAGGATCCCCGCGTTGGCCATGCTGACCAGCGCCAGCACTGCGACGACGGCCACCGCCGTCCGGCCCAGGTCGCCGGCGAAGGCCCCGGCGGCTTCGGCCATGGGCGTCAACGACGAGAGCAGGTCCGCGGCGGGCGTGACGCCCACGACGACGAAGACCACGAACGTGTAGACGAGCATCATCACGCCGACCGAGAGCAGGATCGCGATCGGGATGTTGCGACCGGGGTCTTCGACCTCCTCGGCGACGCTGGCGATCTTGGTCACGCCGGCGTAGGAGACGAAGACGAACCCCGTCGCGGCGAACAGCCCGCCGGCCCCGTGGCCGAAGAAGGGGTGGTAGCGCGGCTGGTGGACGTAGGTGATCCCGTCGGCGATGAAGACGACCAGGGCGAACAGCACCAGCGTCACGACCGCCGCCTGGAGGCCGCCGGACTGCTTGACGCCGACGACGTTGACCGCCAGCAGCACCACCGCGAGTCCGAGGGCGACGACCTGGAGCACCCCGGCTGGAACGGGCGCGAACAGCAGCAGGTATGCGCCGAGCCCGACCAGCGCGAACGCGCTCTTGAACACCAGCGAGAACCAGGCGCCGACGCCGGCGACGGTGCCGGGCAGTGGCCCCATCGCCCGGTCGATGAACAGGTACGTGCCGCCCGCCTCCGGCATCGCCGTCGCCATCTCGGCTTTCGAGAGCGCCGCCGGCAGAACGATCAGGCCCGCCAGGAGGTACGCCAGGATCGCCGCCGGCCCGGCAATCTTGACCGCCAGTCCCGGCAGCACGAAGATGCCGCTGCCGATCATGGCGCCGATGCTGATCGTGATCGTCGCGTACAGGCCGAGGTCGCGTTCGAGACCCTTTGGCACAGTGTCTACCTCGGCCGTCTCCGGACGTCGACAAAAGTACACCGCTCGCCGCGGCGCCGCCGGCCGTTCGAGACGGACGGGCCTCAGCGAGCGCTCACGGCGGGCGCTCCATGTGGAACCGATCGCCCGTGTGGCAGTAGTAGCCCCCGGCGATCCGGCCCGTCGCCTCCAGTTTGGTGACGTCCAGTTTGCCGTCGGTCAGCAGGTCGTCGTCGATGTGGGCGTAGACGACCTCGCCGAGGATCATCGTCGAGGAGCCGACCTCCATGTGGTCGTACAGCCGCATCTCCAGGGAGACGTGGGCCTCCTCGACCCGGGGGACGTCGACCTCCTCGCACTCGCCGGGGGTGACCCCGGCGTGCTCGAACTCGCTCTCCTCGGGCGGCAGCGTCGCGCTCGAGGCGTTCATCTGCTCGGCGAGGTCGTCCGTGACGACGTTGTGGACGTACTCGCTGGTCTCGAGGATGTTGCGGCCGGTGTCTTTCAGGTCGTCGCCGGTGCCCACGGTCGCCACCATCATGATCGGCGGCTCGTGGGAGACGACGTTGTTGAAGCTGAACGGCGCCAGGTTCAGGACCCCCGCCTCGTCCTGGGAGCTGATCCACGCGATCGGACGCGGGATGACGGCGCTAGAGATCAGGCGATACGGCGAACCGAACGCGGATGGGCCTCCGTGTTTCATCGTGTTTCGTCTCCGTCGGCGTCGGTTGCGTGACCGCCCGACCGCGCCCCGTCGACGACGGAGCGCGACCGGCGGGTGGCCGTCTCGGGGTCGACGCCAGTTCCCCTGTCGGACCCTGCCGAGGGCGGTGGGCCAGTCATCGGTGTACGGACACCCCTTCTCAGAGAACCACAAATAACGTTCCCATCTTGGCAGGGACTGCGCCGGTCCCCCAGCGCTCCGACTCCGTGGCCTCACCGGCGTCGCGACCCTGAAAACCACCGTGCCGTTGTTTCTCGTTTACCTCCATT
>JBDGUA010000025.1:0-13853 GCA_042216345.1 Haloferacaceae archaeon | reverse complement strand
GTCGACGTGGGCGTCGTGGGCGTCGTGGCCGTCGTGGGCGTCGTGGGCGTCGTGGGCGTCGTGGCCGTCGTGGGCGTGGCCGCCACCGGGCATCCCGGTGTGCTCGCCGTGGATGCCCTCGTGTGCGAGGGCACCTCCGTCGTGTCCGCCGTGCTCTCCGTGGTCGTGGCCTTCGGCGGGAGGTTCACGGTGCTCAACACCGTGGTCGTGAGTGTCGTCCATCGCGTGCCCGGCGTGTGAGTCCTCGCCACTCTCGCCCTGGGGCGGCTCGTGGTCTGGCGGCCGTCGTCCGTCGTGATCGTGTGGATGGGAGCTATCGTGGGTGCCGGCGTGATTATCAGGACGATCAGGTGACGCAGTGAGCGCGGCAGGGCTGTCCGATCGAAGCTGGCAGATGCGGCAACAACGCACCGCGTCGTCGTTGCGGACGAGTGGCCCGCCCTCCGGTAATGAGTCCCCGGCGCGAGGGGAATCCGGTGGGAGAGTCATGCCTGTGAAGACAGTTCGTACACCCATAACGATGGGTGTGAGTGAGCGCCGTCCGGAGGGGAAGGTCCGACACGAGTCGACCTGTTTCGGGGGCGACTCCGGACCCGACTGGGTGGAATAACTCCACCAGAGGGGATTCGGTCTCGTCGGGGCGACGAACGCGGGCCGGCGGCTCCCGGTGGACCCCTCGACGGACGTGGAGCGTCGACTTAGCGGGCCGATAAGTAACTGTCCGTCCCCCCACGGTGTCGACTATGCGACGTCGCACGCTGCAAATTGGGTGCGTAGTTTGCCTCCTGCTCCTGGCGGGCTGTAGCGGGCTGACTGCCACGTCGGGGTCGGACGCCGGAACGACGACCCCGGCCGCCACGGAGTCGACGCCGACCGCCACTCCCACCGCCACGCCGACCCCGAAGCCGACGGCGACCCCGACTCCGACTCCGACCCCGAAGGCGACGACGGCGGCCAGCGAGGAGTGGTCGTTGCCGGAGTACCCGAACGATCCCTTCGAGGACAAAACCGCCGAGGACACCCTCGACAACCACATCAAATCGATGGAAGTCGTCGGCGAGGGGTCCGGCGACGGTGGCTACTCCTCCGTCGAGCTGGCCGTCACCGCCAACACGTCGATGGAGCGGGTCGACCCCGCCAAACACGGCACCGTCGACGGCGAGCCGTTCCTGATCGCCTACATCGACGGACACCTCGTCGAAACCGACGAGGGCTCGCGGTACAACGTCGACGCGCCGCCGGTCCAGCGATCGGACGAACTCCGCTTCGACGAGAACAAGGAGACGACCCTCGAGATCCCGAAGGCGGCCTTCGAAGCGACCGGTACCGAGCCGGGGGAGGTCTCCATCCTGGTCCTCCTGCTGGACGAGGACAAGACCTGGGACGACATCTACGGCCGCGCGAGGGTGACGGTCACGTACGACCCGAACGCCTGAGTGGGCGCTGGCACAGGACGGCCCCGTCGAGACGAGGCGGCCGCTCGTCCAGCGGCGTTGCTCCTGCCGGGCTTTCCCGTCGAGTGATCGCCCCCGCTTTCTATACGCTGGGCGACGTTGTCATCGCCCATGGACGATCGGGGCGTCGACCCGCGCTACGACCACGAGGAGATCGAAGCGCCGCTGGGGACGGGGCCGCACATGGCCCGCACGCTGGAGACGATCTGGCCCTGGGACGTCTACGTCTGCGACCGCTGCGGCCACAAGGCCTGGTTCCGGACCGACGGCTACGAGCGGTTCGCCTGCAGCGGCGATCCGGAGGTCGATCCGGCGGACCGCGAAGGCGACGTGGACGGAGCGGACCGTCGGGACGTCGAGGCGGCGGACCGCGCAAGCGACGTCGACCGCGGCTGGTGAGCTACGCCGCCTCGTGGACCGCGCGGTACCCCTCGTCGGTGGCCTCGATCCGCCGGATCGTGTAGAGCCTGATCCGGCGCTCCTGGTCGGTCACCACGGGGAAGTCGTAGTGTTCGGCCTCGTAGCCGGGCGGGTCGCCGTCGTCGCGGCGCCGCTCGACGAACGCGCGGTGGTCCGCCAGGCGGCCCCGGACGAGTTCCGCGGCGAGCGACGGTGCCTCTTCGACGCGCTGGTCGAAGGCGTCGATCAGGTCGGGTTCGAGTTCGTAGCCGACCGAGTTGCGACCGGCGGCCATCGCCGCGAGCGTGGTCGTGCCGGTCCCCCAGAAGGGGTCGAGCACGGTGTCGCCGTAGACCGAGAACATCGCGATCAGCCGGTACGGGATCTCGACCGGGAACGCCGCCGTGCGCTCGCGCGGCCCGTCGTCGAGGGCCTGGCCGTCGCCGCCGACGTCGGTCCAGAGGTCGCTGAACCAGCGGTTGCGCTCCTCCCAGAAGAACGCCGCCTCGTAGCGCTCGTCCGCGCCCGGCGGGAACGACCGGGTCCCGCCGTTGCGGAACAGCAGGACGTGTTCGTGCTCCTGGGTGACGTAGGCGTTGCTCGGGAGCATCCCCGAGCCCATGAACTTCGCGGCGCTGTTGGCGGGCTTGCGCCAGAGGACGCCCGGCAGCGGGGACAGCCCCACCCCCTCGAACGCCTCGGCGATCCGGTCGGCGTTGCGGAAGAGCCGGAACTCGCCGTCGACCCGGCGAGTCGCGTCGCCGACGTTGACGCAGGCGATGCCGCCGTCGACGAGCACGCGGGCCACCTCCGCCCAGACCGCGTCGAGGTCCCGGTGCATCAGCTCGAAGGCCGCCGCGCCCTCCCCCGAGGCCAGCAGGTCTGCGGTCTCGGGGCGTCGCTCCGCGAAGAGGTCGTCCCACATCTCCACCATGGGGTAGGGCGGCGAGGTGACCACCAGCTCCACCGAGTCGTCCGGGAGCGCCGCCATCTCACCGGCGTCGCCGCCGACGATCCGGTGACGCGTCTCCATGGCGACGGCGTATGCGATGAAGCCGCTTATGTCTGTGGGGAAAATCCGGTAGGTAGCGCCGAGACGGCGACCGGGACGCGGGACCCAGACGATCCGGAATACGGGCCGAACCCGGCCCCCACGACGGCCGGGCCTACAGCAACTCCTCGGCCAGCGACTCCGCCGCCTCGACGTCGACCTCCTCGCTCGCCTCGGGGTCGAACGTCACCAGGTCGGCCCGCCCGGCGCCGACGAGCGTGTCCAGGTCGTCCCGCGAGGTGACCGTCCGGGTCGACAGCGTCGGCACCCTGGCCTCGTTGCGCACCCAATCGGCGGCCAGGTCGACCGTCGCGGGCACGTGCTCGACGCCCTCGACGGGCGTGACGTACCCGGTCGTCGTGATCAGGTCCGCGCCGCGGGCGACCAGGGCGTCGGCGGCGTCGAAGGCGTCCTCGACCGCGTAGTCGCCGGCGTCGTCGGTAGCCGGCAGTCGGGCGAACAGCGGTCCGTCCCAGGCCCGCCGGACCGCCGAGACGACTTCCAGCGGCAGGGTCCGGCGGGCGTCCGTCGACCCGACCGTCTCCCGGCGCAGCGGTGCGCCCAGTGCGTCGAAGCCGAAGTCGAGTTCGAGCACGTCGAAGCCGGCCTCGCCGGCCCGCTCGGCGGCAGCGACGAACGCTCGGCGATCCTCCGGGCTCACGTCCGCAGTCGGGTGGGTCAGCCGGAGGCCGAGTCGGGTCTCTTCGTCGCGGGCGCGCGCCCCGGCGACCATGTCGGCCCAGGCGTCGGCCTGTGCGGGGGTCTCGAGGGCGGCCACCGCGGTATCGGCGTCACGGTCACCGTCGGCGTCGACCGCAGCGTCGGCGTCACCCGTGGCGGCGACATCACTCGCAGCGTCGGCGTCGACCGCGACGGCCCCCGCGAGGACCAGTCCCGGCCGGGCCGCGGCGGCGTCGGCCACGGCGGTCGCGGTCGCGTCGTCGGGGGCGCCGTCGTCGCGGGCGGTGACCGCCACCGGGAGCACGGTTCGGTTGGGGAAGGTCGTCCCCCCGAGGACGTACGGCTGGAGGCCCGGTGGGGCCACCTCACCGTCGCGCTCGGCGGCGGGACCGACGGTGTTCTCGGCGAACCAGCGCGTGTAGTCGTCGACGAACTCCGGGTCGCGCCGCCGGAGGCTGTCGAAGGTGATGCGCCCGCTGCGCGTCAGGTGGTGGACGGTGAACTGCAGGTCCAGCAGGTCGAGGTAGCGCTGGGAGTGCTCGTAGTGGACGCGGCTGAGTTCCGCCGCCTCCTGGATCTTCCCGACGAAGGGCTTGCGCTCGGCCTCGTAGCTCGCGAGCGCCTCGGCCAGGTCCGCGTCGGCGGCGTCGTCCCCCACGTCCGCGAACGCCTCCGCGAGGGCGATGGCGTCGCCCATCGCCAGGGTGGTCCCGGAGCCGATCGAGAAGTGCGCGGAGTGGGCGGCGTCGCCGACGAGGGCGACGTTCTCGTGGACCCAGGTCTCGTTGCGGACGGTGCGGAACGTCCACCAGCGGTCGTCCTCGCAGAGGACGTCGTGGCCGTCGAGGTAGCCCGCGAACACCTCCTCGAGGTAGGCGACGTACTCGGCCTGGCTGGCGTCTTCGAGGCCGGCGTTCGCCCAGGTCGCTTCGTCGCAGTCGACGACGAACGTGGTCGTCTCGCCCGGGTAGGCGTGGATGCGCCAGACGCCGTCCTCGTTGTGGTCGAAGGTGTGGGTCAGCGCCTCGAAGTGCTGGTCGGTGCCGAACCACGCGAAGCGGTCGGTCCCCTCGACGACGCTGGTGCCGAACGCGTCCGCGTAGGTCTCCCGGACGCGCGAGCCGATGCCGTCGGCCCCGAGGACGAGGTCGGCCTCCGCGGCCAGCGCGGCGGGGTCCTCGACCGCGGCCTCGAACCGCAGGTCGACGCCGAGTTCGCGGCAGCGCTCCTGCAGGATCGACAGGAGGTTCGTGCGCATCATCGAGGCGAAGGTGTGGCCGCTGCAGCGGTACTGGCGCTCGTCGACGAAGGTGTCGATGGGGTCCCAGCGGTAGAACGCGTCGGTGATCCGGCGGTGGCTCTCCGGGTCGGCCTCCTCGAGGTTCGGGAGCGCCCGGTTCGGGAAGACGATCCCCCAGCCGTAGGTCTCGTCGGCCGGGTTGCGCTCGTAGACCGTGATCTCCCAGTCGGGGTGGGCCTTCTGCAGCAGCAGGCTCGCGTAGAGCCCGCCGGGTCCGCCCCCGACGGTTGCGACGTGCATGTGCGCGCTGACGGACGGCGGGGGTATTTGTCCTGCGCTTCGCTCGCGCCGAGTCCCTAGCAGCCGGCCCGGGCGCCTCTAGCGGCCTCCCCCGGCCGGGACGCGGCCTCTCGCGCTCGCTGGTGGGAATCCCGGCTCCAACTGCGGACCCATACCCCACCGTGCGTAACGCCTAAGAACGCATCGTTCCTCCTATCGAACAACAATGAGTACGCGAGAACTGCAATCGGAGGTGGAACCGTGGGCGTCGAGATAAAGGAGTCGCCCGTCTCCGACGCGGAGTTCGAGGAGATGAAGTCGTTCGTCTCCGACTACCTCAGCGCCAGCGTCGAGAACGAGGACGACGGCGGGCGGATGCGCTGGTATCCCTGGCACAGCGCCGAGTACCGGTTCAACCACATCCTCAACGTCGTCGACCTGGCGGTCCGCATCGCCGAGCGCGAGGGCGCGGACGTCGACACCGTGCGGGTCGCGGCGCTGTTCCACGACATCTCCAAGCTGGAGGCCGAGCAGGACGACCACGCCGACGAGGGCGCGCGCGTGGCCCGGGAGTACCTCACGACCCACGGCGAGTTTCCGGAGTCGTTCGTCGACGAGGTGACCCGCTGCATCACGCAGCACTCCTACCAGGGGCCGCTCTCGGACGTCTCGCTGGAGACCCAGTGCCTGATCGAGGCGGACATCCTCGACAAGGTCGGCGCCAACGGGGCCGCCCTGATGCTGCTGCGGATGGGCTACGAGGCCCGGACGCACATGGACGCCGCCGAGATGGTCGAGCGCGTCCTCGAACGCGGCCACGACGCCCGGACGCGCATCGAGAGCGACGCCGCCGAGTCCATCGCCCACGAGCGCCTCAAGCGCGTGAAGTGGTTCCGCGAGTGGCTCGAGGAGGAGGTCTCGGAGATGGACCACGAGGAGTTCCACGCGTAGGCGACCCGGCGTTCACCTCCCCTCGTCGCCGCCCGCGCCTGGAGCCCTCGCTCACTCGAAAAAGCCCGCCAGCCGGTCGGCCGCCTCCTGGACGCGCGGGGTCACCAGCGCGAAGCGGATCCAGTCCTCGTAGGCCTCGCCGAAGGCCTCGCCGGGCATCCCCGCGACGCCGGCCTCGTCGATCAGGCGCTCGACGTTGCCCATCGTCCCCGGGAAGTCCTCGAAGCGCGCCATGACGTAGAACGCCCCGTCGGGCTCGGTGTAGTCGGCGCCGGCGGCGGCGAGCGCCTCCGTGAACGTGTCGATCCGGGACTCGAGCATCTCCCGCACCTCGGCGTAGTAGTCGGGGCCGGTGTGCTTGAGGGCGTGGGTCACCGCGGCCATCGCGGGCCTGCTCGCGGAGATGTTGATCAGCATGTGCCGGGTGGCGGCGGCGTCGACGAGGTCCTCGGGGAAGACCGCGTAGCCGACGCGCCAGCCCGTGATCGCCATCGACTTCGAGAAGCCGCTGGTGACGATGCGGCGGTCGGAGTCGACGGCCAGCGCGCTCTCGAACGCGCCGGTGTAGTCGAAGTGGTCGTACACCTCGTCGGCGACGAGGTAGGCGTCGTGTTCCTCGGCGATCGCGACCAGTTCGCGCATCGTCTCGCGGGGGTAGACCGCCCCGGTGGGGTTGTTGGGGGTGTTCACGACGATCGCGGCGGTGTCCTCGCCGACGCGCTCGCGCACCGCCGCGGGGTCGAGTTGCCCGTCGCGCTCGACCGGCACGAAGCGATAGCTCCCGTCCAGCATCTGGACGCGACCGGGGTAGTAGGGGTAGACCGGGTCGGTCAGCAGCACCTCGTCGCCGGCGGCGCGCTCGAGGGCCTCGGCCATGGCGAGGTAGTTGGCCTCGCAGGTGCCGTTGGTGACGACGATCTGTTCGGCGTCGACGCCGCGGCGGTCGGCGATCTCCTCGCGGAGTTCGCGCAGGCCCTGGCTCGCGGGGTAGCGGAACTCGCTCGGGTCGGCGTCGGCGTACTCGTGCAGCCCCTCCCGCAGCGCCGTCGGCGGCTCCCAGTCCGGGCTGCCGCTGACCATGTCGATCACGTCGCGGTCGGCGCCCGCGGCGTACTGGATGACCGTGAAGAACAGCGGCTCCTCGTAGTTCATACCGGAGGCCTCGGGTTCGGGCGTGTTGCGTGTTTCGCCACGCGGCGGGGCAGCCCCCGTCGCGGCTCACCCGCCGGGTCGCGGACTCGACGCCCCACGCGCCAGGTCGCGGTCGGGCGCGGCTCACCTGCCGGATCGTGGCCGGGCGCGGCTCACACCTCCTGGCCGCGCTCCTCGTCGACGTGCGTGGTCGAGGACTCCCCGGCGACGACGGTGACACGTTCGTCGTCGATGGTCTCGGAGAGGGCCGCGACGTGCAGCAGGTGCATCGGCTCGCCGTCGGCGCTCTCGAACCAGTACTCGGTCCCGTGGGGGATCAGGATCCCCTCCAGTTCGTCGAGTTCGGCGAGCACCTCGTCCTCGCTCCGGTAGAACCTGGCGGCGCCGTCGAGCACGACGAACAGGCCGTCCTGGCCGGTGTGGTAGTGCAGCGTGTTGGCGCCGCCCTCCCGGACGACCTGCACGTCGGCCGAGAGGAGGTCGGTGCTCACCAGCGGCTGGAGGATCTTCTTGTGGTCGCCCGCGGGCTGCTCGCAGTCGAATACCTTGGGTGCGTCTGCCATGGCAAAACGTGCCGCGGTACGCACAAAAAGTTCACTCCCGCCCAGCCGACAGCACGGTCACTTCTCCGCCCAACCGACAGCACGGTCACTTCTCCGCCCAACCGACAGCACGGTCACTTCAGCGCGCCCTGCTCGCGGAGGGTCTCGACGACGGTCTGGAGGTCGGCCTCGGCCTCGATCTGGTCTTTGATCCGCTCGCGCTCGCGGACGGCGTCGGAGTCGCCGTCGTAGGCGCGGATGAACTCCGCCCGGGTGTGCTCCTCGAAGGCGTGGCGGATCGCGAAGTAGCCCTCCGGGACGACGGTACCGCAGACCTCGCACTCGTGGCGGTCGTGCTCGGCGGTCTGGTGGACGATCGCGTCCTCGACGCGCTCGAAGCGCCCGTCGCACCCCTCGATCCCGCAGGCCCAGCGGCTCATGTGCGCCCCCACGGCGTGCGGGGTCAAAACGCTTTCACTCCCCGGGGGGAATAGCAACCCCTAACTGTCGGCTCCCCGGATACCGGTTCGTGACCGGGGGAGCGACGACTAACGTCGACATGCACGTGAAGGTCCTCGACGAGCGGGTCGTCGCCCGGGCCAAGCGCCGCGGCATCGACGTGCTGGTCTACGCCCCCCACTTCGTGCGACTGCCCGAGATCCGCGAGCGGGCCGAGCGCTTCTCCGACGAGGACCTGCTGGTCGTCCCGGCCCGGGAGGTGTTCACCGGCGACTGGCGCCACCGCAAGCACGTCCTGGCGCTCGGCCTCGAGGAGCCCGTCCCCGACTTCGTCACGCTGTCGGGCGCCTTCCGCGAGTTCCGCCGCCAGGACGCGGTCGTCCTCGCCCCCCACCCCGAGTTCGCCACCGTCAGCCTCTCGGCGGCGGACATCCGCGACCGCAGCGACGACATCGACGCCGTCGAGACGTACAACGCCAAGCTGTTCGGGCGGCACAACCGCGCCGCCGCCGACGTCGCCCGCGAGACGGGCAAGCCGGGGTTCGGCTCCTCGTACGCGCACCTCCGGGGCACGGTCGGCGAGGCCTGGACGCGCTTCGAGGCCGACATCGCCGACGAGGCCGCCCTCCTGACGGCGCTGCGCGAGCACCGCCCCCGCGAGGTCGTCCGCCGGTCGGGGAACGAACACCGCCTGCGCGGGGCCGTCGAGTTCGCCCACCTCGGCTACGAGAACTCCTGGAAGAAACTGGACCGGATCTTCCTCTCCGGCACCGAGCCGACCCACCCCTCCCACATCGCCTACGGCGGGCGCTTCGACGACGTCAGCGTCTACTGAGGTCGGCCCGCACCGCGACGGCCGCTCTCCGACTCAGAACCCGATGGTCGCCAGCGCCTGCGTCGCCTGGCTCGCGGTGACGTTCAGCGAGACCACGTAGTAGTGGACGCCGGCGAGGATCGCCAGTTCGGCGATCGTGATGACGACGGTGACGACGCCGGCGTATCCGCTGGAGGTGGCGACGCCGGTCGGGAGGTTGTACTCCTTGCTGGTGAGGGGGTACAGCAGCGCCAGCCCGCGCTTGCTGCCGGCGATGTCGAGGACGTAGTGGGTGAGCACGCCGATCCAGACGTAGTGGAGGTTGTCGAACGCGAGGATGTAGCCGAAGAGGATCCCGACGACGAAGACGTTGTGCAGGAGCTTGCGGTGCTTGCCGAAGGCGGTGTCGACGTCGGGGAACAGCGCCCCGAGGACCACCGGGACGAACAGTTCGGCGACCTTCAGTCCGGCAGCCTCCGCCGTGGCCGGCGTGAGCGGGGTCGTCGGCGAGACGGTGAGGACGACCCCCAGCCCGATACTCAGCAGGATGGCGTTCGAAACGTGGCCGCGCTTGTTCATCACCACTCCCTGGGAGCGGCGTCGGCACAAGCGTTTCCCCCGCGCCCGAATCGTCTGACGCGCGGCGGACGCGGACCGGGAGCGCGGTGGGGCCCCGAGACGCACGGCGGCCACGGACTGGTCTCGGGCCCCGCCGCCTCAGTCCCGCTCGGCTCGCTCTTGCACCGCTTCCAGCACGCGCTCGAGGGCCTTTCGGGCGATCTGCTCTTTGATCTCCAGGCGGTCGCCGTCGAAGACGTGCCGGGTCACGTCGGCGAAGGAGTCGCCCGAGCCCCACTCGCCCGCGTAGGCGACGCCGACGTAGACGGTCCCGACGGGGGTCGCCTCGGAGCCCCCCTCGGGGCCGGCGATGCCGGTCGTCGAGACGCCCCAGTCGGTGTCGGCGACGTCCCGGACCGCCCGGGCCATCGCGCGGGCGACGGGCTCGGAGACGGCGCCGTGTTCGTCGAGGTCCTCGCGGGGGACCGCCAGCTCGGTCAGTTTGGCGTCGTAGGCGTAGGTGACCAGCGAGCGGTCGAAGTAGTCGCTGGCTCCGGGGACGTCGGTGACGAGCGAGCCGACGAGCCCGCCCGTGCAGGACTCGGCGACGGCGATGGTCTGGCCGGTCTGGAGCAGGGCCTCGCCGAGGCGCTCCTCGACCGGCGGGTCGGACGCGAAGTGGCGCATGTGCGTGAGTTCGCGTGCCGGCGATAAAACGACGGCGGCGACTCCGGACACTTTTAGCCCCGCTGGCCCTCCGGGCAGCCATGCACGTCTACGGCCTGATCGGCAACCCCGTCGGCCACTCGCTGTCGCCGCCGATGCACGAGGCGGCCTACGCGGCGCTGGGGATGGACGCCCGCTACGTCACCTTCGAGCCGGCGCGCGACGCCGCCGACGCCGCGATCCGCGGCGCCGACGCGCTCGGCGTCGCCGGGCTCAACGTCACCATCCCGTTCAAACAGGACGTCCTCGAACTGGTCGACCCCGACCCCCTGGCGGCCCGGATCGGCGCGGTCAACACGGTCGACTTCGCGACCGACGGTCGGCCCGCCGGCTACAACACCGACGCCGCGGGCGTGACTCGGGCCTTCGAGCACCACGGCGTCGACCTCGACGACGCCGAGGCGGTCGTCGTCGGCGCCGGCGGAGCGGGGCGGGCCGCGGCGTTCGCGCTCGCGGACGCCGGCGCGAGCGTCCACGTGGCCAACCGGACGGTCGAGCGCGCCGAGGAGCTGGCCGGCGCCGTCCCCGGCGCCGCCGCCGGCGGACTCGACAGCCTCGAGCGGACCGTCCCCGCCGCGGACGTGCTCGTCAACGCCACCAGCGTCGGCATGGAGGCGGACGACTCGCCGGTCCCCGCCGGCCTGTTGCACGAGGGGCTGGCGGTGCTCGACGCCGTCTACGCGCCCATCGAGACCCGGCTGCTCCGGGAGGCCGCCGCCGCCGGCGCGACGACCATCGACGGCGCCTGGATGCTGCTGTTCCAGGGCGTCGAGGCCTTCGAGCGGTGGACCGGCGAGTCGGCCCCGGTCGAGGTCATGAACGACGCCCTCCGGGCCGAGCTCTGAAGCGGGGCCGCGCTGCAGGGGTCGAAACCGCCACACGCGGCGCAGATCGGTGGTCGAATTTAACTGCCGCGAGGTTCTAGGGCGACCATGGGCATCATCGACCGGATCAAGTCGCTACTGGGGAGCGAGCCGTCGGACGATCGGAGCGGGAACGCAACCGCGCGGAGCGATGACGCCACCGTCACGGTCGAGCGCGAGCGCTCGACCGACGAGGGCACCGGCGACGACTCCGGCGCCGCCGACCCCGCGGCAGCCGCGGGCGACGCCGCCGCCTCCACGGGGTCGCTCGCCGAGGAGCGCGCCGAGTCGGAACCGGCGACGGCCGCCGAACCGGCCGAGGCGGCCGGGAACGCCGAGGCCGACGAGGCCGAGTCGACGGCCGTCGAGGACGACGCCGCGTCCTCGACGGCGGAGACGGCGGACGAGGCCGACGAGGCGGCGACCGAGGTCGACGAGCCGGTCGCCGAACCGACCGACGCCGCGGGGTCGACCGAGTCTCTCGTCGACGAGGAGGCCGCCACAGCCGAACCCGCGGCGGCCGCCGAACCCGCCGAGGCGACCGGCCCCGAATCCGAGGACGTGGACACCGACGTGGAGGCGGACGCCGGAGAAGACACCGAGGCCGAGGACGCCCACGAAGGCGCCGACGACGCGGCGCCTGCGGGGACCCCCGTCGACGAGCTCAAGGGGATCGGCCCGGCCTACGGCGAGCGCCTCGCGGACGCCGACGTCCGGACCGTCGAACAGTTGGCCGAGGCCGACGCCGCGGACCTCGCCGAGCGGACCTCCGTTCCGGAGTCCCGGATCCGCCGGTGGATCGACCGCGCCGAGAAGCACTCTGAGTGAGCGACTCCTTCTGAACGTCGTCGGCGGGTTTCCACGATCCCTCGTCGCCGCCAGCGGGCACCGGGGGCCCGGCGCCGTCAGTGGCCGCCGCTGACGGAGATGCCGATGACCAGGACGTGATAGAGGACGATGCCGATGAACAGGACGTAGAAGACGCCGCCGACGAGGAACGGGAGGGGGCGCATGTCGCCCTCGCCGGTGGACCGGGCGCGGAGGTAGAGGATCCCGCCGCTCACGATCGCGAGGATCGCCGAGAGCGCGTTCAGGAAGCCCGCAGTCCCCCAGACGAGGGTGAGGTTCCACGAGGTGAAGACGATCCCCAGCGTCACCGGGAGCGTGCTCTGGAACGCCATCGCGCCCGTGATGTTCCCGATGGCGAGGGTGTCCTTGTCCCGCGAGATCCAGATGACGCTGTTGAACTTCTCGGGGAGTTCCGTCGCCAGCGGCGCGATCAGCAGCGCCAGGACGGCGGTCGGGAAGTGCAGCACCTCGACCGCGAAGTAGCTCACCTCGTCGACGAACAGGTGGGCGCCGAAGACGATGATCCCCAGCGCCAGCACCGTCTGGAAGAACACCAGCAGCCGGTGGGGGTCGTCGGCGTGATCGCGGGTGTCGTCGGGCTCTCTGTACGTTCCTTCGATGCGCTCGAAGACCGCGCCCATGTAGAGCGACTCCAGGCCCTCCTCCTCGATGAGCCCGCCCGCCTGCAGCGACTGGTAGACGTAGACGAGGTACAGCAGGATCAGGACGACCCCGATGAGGTCCGTCACGGCGACGGGTCCGAGCGCGAGCGAGGAGGGGACGAGGGCGGCCACGAACGCCAGCGTGAAGCCGAGCAGGAAGAACCGCAGGTCGCGACGGGTCGACGTGGCGTTGAACTTGAAGTGCTCGCCGTGGCGGCGCCGGTCCGAGAAGTAGAGGACGCTCGCGCCGATGAGGAACATCGCGATGGTCGCGAGCATGAACGGGGCCCCGAGGATCGCGCCCACGCCGACGTTCTCGGCGGCGGAGGTGTCGCCCGTGAGCACCCCGCGGACGATGGCGATGACCGGGATCATCGTCTCGGGGAGGGCCGTGCCGACCGCCGCCAGGATCGACCCGGTGGCGCTCTCTGAGACGCCGAGGCGGTGGCCGAGCCACTCGACGCCGTTGGTGAATATCTCGGCCCCGACGAGCAAGAGCGCGAACGAGGCGGCGAGCAGTATCAGGTTCGCTACCGCCGGTGGCAGGAGACCGGAGAGCGCGAGAACGCCTACTTGCATCGTTCCCGCGTTCTCTACTCCCTCAGTTAAGCGGTTCCATTTCTCCCACGCTGTCGCCGAAACCGGTTGGAGGCGTCGCTCCCGGTGCCCGACCCGGACCCGCCGGGGGGCGATACCCGGGTGAGCACGCCTGACGGACGACGTTCCCGGACGTCTAGGGGACGATCGTCACCGGGATCTCCGTGGCCTTCACGACCGTCTCGGCGGAGCTTCCAAGGAGCATCCGCCCGATCCGTCCCGTCCCGTGGTGGCCCATCACCACCCGGTCGTACCCCCGTTCCTCGACCAGGCGCAGGACGCGCTTGCCGATGTGGGTGGACGGTCGCGGGTCGTTCACGCGCACGTCGCTGGCGATCTCGACCTCGCCCGCGACGTCGTTCATCTCGAGGAGGTCCACCGCGTCGTCGAGCAGGGCCTCCGCGGCTTCGTCGCGAACGTCGGTGAAGTGGACCACGTCGATCGACCCGCCGACCGCCGAGACGACCTCGGTGGCGTCTTCGAGCGCCCGGCGACTACACTCGGAGGTGTCCATCGGAACCAGGACTTCCATGGTCGGGGGAACCGGGGGAAGGGATAAAAAACGATGCACTACTC
>JBDGUA010000031.1:1529-14478 GCA_042216345.1 Haloferacaceae archaeon | reverse complement strand
GTCGGCACAAGACTGTGCCGAACTACGACGTGGTCAGCCGGCACCACAGCCCGGTCGAGTCCCGGCGGAGCCGACAGACCGCCGCCAGCACGACCGCGCCGCTGACGAGGATGGCCGCACCGAAGATCAGGGCGATGCTCAGGGTCTCCAGCGCGGGGATGCCGAAGGCGACGCTGAGCTTCTTGGCCGCGACGGCGACGCTGCCCGCCAGCAGCATGGCCGCGAAGTAGCCCTTGATCGAGTCCTCGTCGACGAGTTTGGTCGCGCCGGCGCCGACGCGGGCGCCGAGGGCGCTGCCGGTCAGCAGCGAGGCGACGACCGGCAGCGCGACCGAGCCGGCCTGGGCGTAGACGAACGCCCCGAACGCCCCCGAGATGGTGATCTGGAGGATGTCCGTCCCGACCGCGATGGCGGCGGGCACGCCGAGGCCGTACATCATGGCGGGCATCAGCAGGAAGCCGCCGCCGACGCCCAGCAGGCCCGAGAGGACGCCGATGGCCAGCCCCACCGCGAAGACGACGACCGCGGAGACGCGGACGCCGCCCCGGAGCGACACCATCGGCGGGATCCGGAGCGACTGGACCCGACTGGCCAGGTCGCCGCCCGACCCCTCGACCGCGTCGTCGTCGCCGGAGGCCCGGGCGTCGCGCAGGGTGAGCAGGCCGACCGTCGCCAGCAGGGCGACGTAGGCGACGCTGATGAGCAGGTCGGCGTCGCCGGTCGCCTCCAGGAAGAAGACGACGCGCTTGCCGCCCTCGATCCCGAGGGTCATCGCGATCGTCATGATGATCGCGAGGGTGTAGTCGACCTGGCCGTGGTCGCGGTGGCGCAGCGCCCCGATGACGCTCGTCCCGAAGACGAACGCCAGGCCGGTGCCGACCGCGACCTTCGCGGGGTAGCCCAGCACCAGCAGCGCCGGCGTCACGAGGAACGACCCGCCCATCCCGAAGAACCCGAAGAGGGTCCCGATCAGCAGGCCGAAGCCCACGAACAGGCCGACCAGCACGAGGCTCATGCCGAGGATCTCCACGGTCACTCACCCCCCAGCGCGTCGAGGACGGTCGCGCCCGCGATCCGGGTCAGGAGCCCGTAGCCGACGTAGAGCGCGAGCGCCTCGACGAAGACGGCCGCCACGGTGGCGACCGCCTGCGCGGAGCCGCTCAGCGACTCGATCCCGAACATCTCACCTCGGCCTCGTTGTGCCGGATCGTCGCTCGGTCGTCGCACGGTACTGCCCGTCGGATGCCGTCTGTCGTGTGTGGTGTCATTGGTGATCAGGGAGAGTGCCGGCAGCGACGTCGCCGTCGGTCGCCCAGCGCGAGCGGACCAGCCCCTGGGCGTACGCGCCGAGGAACATCCCGCCGATGGCCCAGAGGACGGGCCAGTTGCCGATCCCGAACGAGGCGTAGGCGGCGCCGGGACAGATGCCCGACACCCCCCAGCCGACGCCGAAGACCGCCCCGCCGACGAGGACGTTGCGGTCGAACTCCTTGAGCCGGCGCGTGTACTCGCGGGCCGTCAGCGGCGCCCGGTCGAGCCAGCGAGTGGCGACCGCGAAGGTGAGCCCGGTGACGACGGCGGCCCCGCCCATCACGAACAGGAGGCCGAAGTCCTGGAACTGCAGGAAGTCGAGCACGACCTCCGGGCGGGCCATCCCGCTGATCGCCAGGCCGAGCCCGAAGATGAGCCCCCCGGCGTAGATGGCGGGGAGGAACCACGGATTTCGATCGGCGCTCATCAGGGGACCACCCCGAGTGCGGCGACCGTCTGCGCGGTGCCGATGGCGACGGCCATGAACGTCGCGACGTTCACCAGCGAGGTGTTCGACAGCGAGCCCACCCCACAGACGCCGTGGCCGGAGGTGCAGCCCTTGCCCAGGCGCGTGCCGACGCCGACGAGGAAGCCCCCGCCGAGCAGGCGCCACCACTGGACGTCGGTCGTCCAGGCACCGGGGTGGAGGACGAGCCCCCAGAGGGCCGCCCCGCTGACGATGCCGGCGGTGAAGACCAGCCGCCAGTCCCGCGACCGGACGTACTTCCCGCGGTTGAACCGCGGCACGTCCGAGACGTACGAGAGCGTCGACTCGAGGAACGTGCTCGCGCCGGCGATGATCCCCGTCGCGAGGTAGATCGTCGCCGCGCCCAGCCCGACGAGCAGGCCGCCGAGCAGGTAGGGGACGATCCCCCGGGGGAAGAACTGGCCGACGCCGAGCAGCGTCGTGAGTTCGGTCATGGCTGCGTCTCGCGGTGGCTCATCTCAGTTCGTCAGCGCCTGTTCGCTGGCGGCGCAGTTGTTCGGCCCGAGTTCGAGTTCGAACGCCTCCTCGTCGTCGGGGGCGGCCTGGCCGAGGTTGGTGGCGATGATCTCCTCGTAGTTGGCCGGCCGCGGCGGCATGTCGCGCACGATGAACTCGACGAACGCCTCCTCGTCCATCGAGAGGGCGTCCATGCGCTCGCGGAGGTCGCCCAGCGCCGCCGTGTAGGTCCCGTCGGCGGCGGGGTCCGCCGCGTCGCTGAAGTGGGCGGGCGCGACGACCGTCTCGTCGGGCAGCGCCAGGACCGTCTCCTGGAGGCTCTCGTAGAGCACCCGTGCGGCGTCCTTCGCGGCCTCGGGGTCCTCCAGGTCCGGGCGGGCGACGCTCTCGGTGAACAGCCCGTCGCCGGTGAACAGCACGTCGCCGACGCGGTAGGCGGTCATGCCCGTCGTGTGGCCGGGCGTGTGGAGCACCTCGATCTTGACGTCGCCCACGGTGAGGACGTCGCCGTCGGCGACGGTCTCGTAGGGGGCGTCGTAGTCGACGCCGCGGCCCGCCGCCGCCTCGGGGAGGACCGCCGTCGCGTCGGTCTCGGCGGCGAGGTCGCGGATCCCCGAGACGTGGTCGGCGTGGACGTGGGTGTCGATCGCGTAGGTCAGGTCGGCGCCGAGCGTCCGGGCGTCCTGGACGTACTCGTCGGTGAACGCCCGGAGGGGATCGATCACCGCGGCCTCGCCGTCGGAGACGACCAGGTAGGCGAGGCAGCCGCTGGAGGGGCGCTGGTACTGCGCGACCGTCGCGTCGACCGCGGCGTCGAGTTCGCGGTAGTCGTAGATGCGCGCCCAGCCCTTCATGCCCCCTTCGAGGTGGTCGACGTCGTAGCCGGCGTCCTGGAGCTGCTCGGCGACCATCTCGCTTGAGCCGCCCTTGCCGCAGAGGACCGTGATCGGGCGGTCCTCGGGGAGGTCGCCGAGCAGGTCCGCCGGGAGCCCGTCGAGCAGTTCGAAGTAGGGGTAGTTCACCGTCTCGACGGCCTCGCCCTCGATCCGCCACTCCCCGAAGTCGCTCTCGGAGCGGACGTCGAGGAGGAACACCTCCTCGCCCGACTCGATCCGTTCGTGGAGCTCCTCCGGCGTGGTCGATTCGACTGTCGCATCGGGGTTGTCACCCTCGGTCATCGTCAGGCGACTCTACCGGACAGCTTCAGATAAATCTTTGCATAGTAGTTCAATGACTGCACAAGACCACTCGCCAGGACGAACCTCGTTTGCGCACGGAAACGCCGCATTTGGCGGCATTGATCCTATCTACCGATAGTTTTCGCGCCTACGGTATTGTGCATGTAGTGATCTACTATCGACACGCTTTTAGTAACCCGAACGATATTGGGTGCTGAAGTCAATACCATGACAGAGTACGAAGTCACCGAGACGCTCGACGTGAAGGGAGAGAACTGTCCGATGCCGGTCGTCAAGACCAAACAGCGCATCGACCAGCTCGCCGACGGCGACGTCCTCGAGGTACTCGCGACCGACTCCGGGAGCATGAGCGACATCCAGGGCTGGGCCGACACGACCCCCGGGGTCGCGCTCGTCGACCAGCAGGACGACGGGGACGTCTTCCGGCACTACGTGCGCAAAGCGGAGTGAGACCATGAGCACGGACACGCCACCGTCGACGCCGTCCGAGGCCGACGAAGAGGCGCCGGGAGACGTCGACGAAGAGGCACCCTCCCGGGAGGCCCTGGAGCAGCGGATCGAGGAGCTCGAGGGGCGCCTCTCGGCGGTCGAGACAGACGAAGACGGCCCGCCGAAGATGTCGATCATCGCGACGAAGGGCACCCTCGACATGGCCTACCCGCCGCTGATCCTCGCGAGCACGGCCGCGGCGTTCGGCTACGAGGTGACGGTCTTCCACACGTTCTGGGGGCTGGAGATCCTCCACGAGGAGCGCTCGAAGAGCCTGAAGCTCAGCTCCGTCGGCAACCCGAACATGCCGGTCCCGAACGCCATCGCGGCGCTGCCGGGGATGGACCGGATGACCACGCGGATGATGGAAAAGCGGATCGCCGACAACGACACCGCGACGATCGAGGAGCTGATCCAGACCTCCCTGGACATGGGCGTGGAGTTCCAGGCCTGTCAGATGACCATCGACCTGATGGACTACGACGAGGACGACTTCTACGACGGCGTCACGACCGGCGTCGGCGCCGCCACGGCCATCCAGGACATGGCCGACGCCGACGTCCAGCTGCTGATCTGAGACGGCACTCCCCGCCCCGAAGGGGTTATACGTGGCGACCCGATAGTATTGCACAAGATGCACAATACAGTCCAGCCGTCCCGCGTCGCCGACCGGCCGGACGACGTGTTCGTCCTCGACATCCGCCCCCGGTACAGCTACGAGGAGACCCACATCGAGGGGAGCCACAACCTCCCGGTCTACGACCAGGTGGCCGGCGGCAACTTCATCGGCCTGGACGCCTCGCTCGAGGCCGTCCCCGACGACGAGGAGATCGCGGTGGTCTGCTTCAGTGGATCGACCGCCGCAGTCGCGGCCGCGTACCTCCGCGAACGCGGGTACGACGCGAAGCCGCTGGCCGGCGGGATCGCCGGCTGGAACGGACCGGCAGCCGGGACCGCGGTCCCGTCGCAGTGACTCCCGGCACAACACCTAAGAGCACACACCCTGCATTGCACGATATGTCCTATACTCTAGACACACGCGTTGACGGATCGTTCGACGAGGTCGTCGAAGTGACCGAGGAGGCCCTCGCCGAGGAAGGCTTCGGCGTCCTCTGCGACGTCGACGTGCGCGCCACGATGAAGAAGAAACTGGACGCGGAGTTCCGCGACTACCGCATCCTGGGCGCGTGCAACCCGCCGCTGGCCCACCAGGCCCTCGAGACCGAACTCCGCCTCGGCGCGTTGCTGCCCTGTAACGTGATCGTCTACGAGACCGACGACGGCGACGTCGGCGTGAGCGCGGTCGACCCCGAGGTGCTGCTGTCGGTCGTCGACAACCCCGACCTCGACGAGGTGGCCGCCGACGTGCGCGAGCGGTTCGAACGCGTGCTGTCGTCGCTCTCGGCGGACTGAGATCCACGGTTTTCCCACGAATGTCTGACCACGCACCGAGAGACCTCGATCCGACGGCCGAACCGCTCCGCGACGTGGGCGCCGGGCTCCTCGAGGAGGAGATGGGCCCGAGTTCCGGGCTGGCCCACCTCTACCGCGGGGAGATCCACCGCATGAAGCTGTGGCGCCAGCGGCTGGACCGGACGACCAACTGGGCGGTCATCGTGATGGCCGCGATCCTCACCTGGGCGTTCTCCAGCCCGTCGAACCCCCACTACATCATCCTGGTCGGGGTCGCGACGCTGGCGGTCTTCCTGCTGATCGAGGCCCGTCGCTACCGGGGCTACGAGATCTGGCGCAGCCGGGTCCGCAGCCTCCAGCAGAACGTCTGGGCGTACGGGCTGGACCCCGAACGCGGCGTCGTCGACGAGGACTGGCGGCGGACGCTGAGCGAGGACTACCGGCGGCCGACGCTGAAGATCAGCGCCGAGGAGGCGATCGCCCACCGGCTCCGGCGGGTCTACCTGGCGCTGTTCGGCGTCCTGCTGGTCGCCTGGCTCGTCCGGATCACGGCGTTCACGCCCGACCCGTGGCTGGTCGCCGCCGGGATCGGGGTGATCCCGGGCGCGGCGGTCCTCGGCCTCGTGGTGCTGTTCTACGCCGGGGCGGTGGTCGTCGCGTGTCGCCCCCGGACCTGGCAGGCGCAGGGCGAACTCCGCGAGGAGAACCTCCGCGGGCGAGGCTGACCCGGGCCGGCCCGCCCCCATCGGCTCGCTCGCAGGTCGCTCACGCCTCCGGTTCGGCGAGTTTCACGAAGTCGGCCTGCTGCTCGCGGGTGCCGACGCCGACCAGGATGTCGCCGACCCGGAGCTCGGTGTCGGCGTCGGGGTTCGAGATGGTCTGCTCGCCCCGCTGGACCGCGATGATCGAGACGCCGGTCCGGTGGCGGATGTCCGCCGCCGCGAGGGTCGTCCCCGCGAGCGGGGAGTCCTCCTCGAGGTCGACCCACTCGATGAACGCCTCGCCCAGCGGGACCGTCAGCTGGTCGACGTCGACGGACTCGAAGTACGCCCCCTCGAGGATCGAGCCGAGCTTGTTCGCCTGGTCGCTCGTGAGGTCGAGGAGCTTCTCGCCGTCGGCGTCCGGTCCCGCCCGCCTGAAGAGTTCGCAGCGACCGTCGTGGTGGACCACGATCGAGAGTCGCGCGCCGCCGCCCAGCTCGATCTCGAACTTCCGACCGACCCCGGGGATGTCGGTTTCGTAGACGGTCATGTCGACCCGGTACACCCGACGCGGAGATAAGCGTGGTCCCTCCCGCCCGGGCGTCCACTCGAACCCGGCCCGAACTGCGCACCCGGACCGTCCCGGGCGAGGAATCACTCGGCGAGGTACCGCTCGAAGACGCCGGCGGTCTGCATCAGCGCCGTCCCGAGGACGCTCATCAGCAGGACGTAGCCGACGGTGAAGGCGTAGAACCGGTCGGCGGTCGCCGGCGCGATGGTGCTCCCCGCGCCCGCCAGCGCCAGCGCGCCGATGATCAGCGAGAACTCCCCGCGGGTCACCATCGCGAGGCCGACCCGCAGCGACCGCCGCGCGGTCAGATCGTAGAACGACCCGCTCAGGTAGCCGCTGAGGACCTTCGCGGGCGCGGTGACGACCGCGGCCACGACGAGCACGTCGAGCACACCCAGCAGGCGCAGGGGGTCGGTCACGAGACCGATCCAGAAGAAGAACACCGCGGCGAAGACGTCCCGGATGGGCACCAGCGACTCCTCCAGTTCGTGGACGAACCTCGTCGACCCCAGCGCCATCCCGACGAAGAAGGCGGCGACGGCCTCGCTGACGCCGACCGCGAGGGCGGCGCCGGCGATCAGCACCGTGATCCCGACCGCCCGGAGGACGAAGAACTCCGCGGAGGTCGTCGTCAGCACGCGCTCGAACCAGGCGGTCCCGAGGTAGACCAGCAGGAGCAACAGCAGGATGAACCCGAGGGCGACGCCCACGGCGGTGGCGATCTCGACCAGGCCGCTCCCGCCGAGGACGAGCGCGGAGACGACCGCCAGGTAGACCGCGATCAGGAGGTCCTCGAAGACGAGCGTCCCGAGGAGGGGGCCGCTCTCGGGGTTGACGATCCAGCCGAGGTCCAGCATCGTCTTGGTGATGACGGCGCTGGAGGAGATGTAGACCACCCCGGCTAGCAGCAACGCCGGGAGCGCCGCCCGGAACAGGACGACCCCGAGGGCCAGCCCCACGCCGAAGTTGACGACGAAGTCGACCAGGCCCGCGGAGCCGATCCGGGAGCGGTCGGCGAGCAGGCGGTCGAGGTGGAACTCCAGCCCGAGGAAGAAC
Organism: Haloferacaceae archaeon; assembly: GCA_042216345.1. Taxonomy (GTDB): domain Archaea; phylum Halobacteriota; class Halobacteria; order Halobacteriales; family Haloferacaceae; genus JBDGUA01. Next base: position 6,795 of record JBDGUA010000031.1, on the reverse strand, counting down.
AGCAGGAAGACGATCCCGAGGTTCGCGCCGACCTCGACGAACGTCGTCTCGGCGACCGCGGGCAGCCCCAGTCGACCCAGGACGAACTGGTTGAGCGCGATCCCGGCGAGGATGTACAGCGGGATCGGCGAGACGCCGGCCCGCGAGGCAACCAGACTCACGAGCGCGATCGCGGCGAACATCGCCCCGACCTCCAGCAGCATCACTCCGGCCATGTCCTGTTGCAGTCACCGGGGGGCGTCGTCTAATACGTTGTGACGGGCGAGTCCGTCGGCGGCGACGGGGGGCGTCGACGTGGGCCGCGGGCGCTACTCGTCCCCGCGCCAGGGGTCGCCGAGTCGGTCGCGGGGGGTGTCGTCGTAGTTGCCGGCCTCGAAGACGGTGACGCGGCCCGACTCCTCGCTCAGCGTCACGGCGGCGATCACCTCGTCGCGGATCGAGGTGTCGACGGCGCTCATGTGGCGCGCGCCCATCCAGTCGGCGTACTCGATCTGCTCGACGTCCTCGGGGGTCGGGCGCTCTGCCTCGCCGAGGTCCTTCAGGCGCACCATCTGTTCGAGGACGGTCCCGTCGGCGCCGACGATGACGGCGCCGTCGTTGGCCAGCGCGACCTCGGAGGCGGCGCCAAGCAGCGAGTCGATGTCGTCGGTCACCTGGGCGCACTCGTCGACGGGCCAGCGGTTGTCCCCCATCGGGTCGGCGAAGTCGGCGACGGAGTGGCCCGAGACGATGACGAAGTAGAGGCCGGGGCCGCGGGCGTAGCGTTCCCCCCAGTGGTCGAACTCGAGGCTGATGCTCTCCGCACAGTAGCGGAGGATGTCGATCGTCCGCCGCATCTGCGGGTGGCTCGCGTAATCGATAGAGAGCGCGTCCCTGGCCATGGCCGCCCTTCGCCCGGGGTCCCATTAACCCCACGGAGTCGTCGCCGTCGGGGCGGCGACTCGACGCGTCGGCTGGCCGGCCCCTCCGGCCGCGTCACCGCGGCGCCAGCGCCTCGACCGTCCCCTCGACCAGCCCGGGGGCGTTCTCCGGGACGACGACCACGGCGCCGTCGACGACGCCCTCGGGGAGCGCGGACGCGAACCGCTCGCGCGCGGTCGCGGGCGTGGCGGCGACGCCGAGGGCGTCGATCATCTCCCCGGTGACGAGATCGCGCGCGTGGTCGCGCTCGCCGTCGGCCCACGCGCGGGCGATCCGGTCGGCCCGGTCGGGGAACGACAGCGCCACGGCGTCGCGGTAGCCCTCCCCGCTGCCGACGTAGTAGGCGAGGTGGCCCCGGATCGCCGCCCGCGCCTCGGCCGGGTCGTCGCTGACGGCGCAGGGGACGTACGGGACGACCGCGATCTCGTCGGGGTCACGGTCGCACTCGCGCGCCGTGCGGGCGACCGTCTCGAAGCACTCCTCGTAGCGGTCGAACGGGGCGTTGTGGGGGAGCCACCCGTCGGCGACGCGCCCGGTCGCCCGGCGGGCGGCCTCGCCGAGCGCGGCGGTGTAGATCGGCACGTCGGCGTCGAGGGCGGGGGCGCCGTGGGCGGCGACGAGTTCGCCCTCGTACTCGACGGGCCCGTCGGCGCGGAGGATCGACCCGACGAGTTCGGCGGTCTCGTGGAGCCGTCGCACGGGGCGATCGAACGAGAGCCCGTGGATCGACTCGATCGCGGTCGGGGTACTCGTCCCGAGTCCGAGGACGAACGCGCCGTCGGCGGCCTCCTGGACCGTCGCCGCGGCCTGGGCGATGGCCGCGGGCGTCCGCGAGTAGACGTTGACGATGGCCGACCCCAGGCCGATCGGGACGTCGGCGGCCCGGGTCAACTGGACGAACGCGTCCGCGCCCCAGAGTTCGCCGATCCAGAGCCGATCGTACCCCAGCGTCTCGAGGCGGCGCGCGAAGGCGGTCGGCGCACGGGTCGAGGGGAGCAGCACACCGCGCGAGTCGATCATGCTAGGGAGACTCGGGGCGGGTCGCGTGACTCTTTCGGCCCCGCCGACGCAGGCCCCGGATTCGACGTCACGCCGCCGTCGACGTCATCCCACCGTCGACGTCACCCACCGTCGACGCTACCCCGCCGCCGACGCCACCGGGCTTTATTCTCCGTCCCCGCGACCGCACCGGCATGGACGACGAGGACGACGGGAACGGCTCCGGATCGGTGACGCCCGAGAGCGCCGCCCAGGCGATGGCGCCCCTGGAGCCGTACACGACCCGCGAGGTCGCGTCGCTGCTCGAGGTCCCACGGCGGGTCGCCCGGCGGCTCCTCGACGCCCTGTACGAGGGCGACGAGGTCGAGAAGAAGCCGCCCCACGAGGACGGGGGGCGGACCATCTGGATCCGCCCGGCCCCGCAGTTCACCTGCCCGGAGTGCGGCTACGAGTTCATGGTCCGCGTGGTCCACCCGGTGCTGGCGAGCGTCCGGTACTGCCCGCAGTGCGGCGCGCGCGTCGACTGATCCGTGCGGGGGGCCGGCCGGGACGACGGGCTCCTGGCGACGGGACCGGCCGGGGCGACGGGCTCCTGGCGACGGGACCGGCCGGGGCGACGGATACGCTTAACCCGGCGCGTGAAGAGACGCCAGACGTGCCCGCCGAACTGGCCGCCTTCCTCGACGAACCCGAGGACCCGCCGCGCTCGCTGGCCGTGGTCAACCGGACCGAGCCGGAGCCGATCCAGCGGATGCTCGATCGGCTGTTCGAATTCCAGTCCGTCTCGGTCGAGGAGCGCTCCCTCCCGGAGGGCGAGAACCTCGTGTTGCTGCTCGGCGACGGGGAGGTGCTGGCGACGTCGACGCTGGCGGAACTCCAGCGGTCGATCCTCCTGGTCAACTCCGACCTCTACGTCACCGGCACCCGGGAACTCGACGAGGTCGAACTGCCGGCGGTGCTCGCCGCGCTCGACGACGTTCCCTTCCGCCTCCGCGGCTACCCCGCCTCCAGCCACGAGAAGCTGCTGCTGATCACGATCTCGCGGGTGATCGAGCGGCGGGCCTGGGAGGCCGACGGCGGGACGCTCCGCTCGTCGTTCCAGCGCCTCTCGCGGATCGAAGACGAGCGGGGGACCCGCGAGGTCTACGAGCAGCTCGCGGACTCGGGCGTCGACGCCCACGTGTACGGCCTCCCGAACTGGACGCCGACGCGGGAGTTCCCCCTGACGATGCACGGCGGCTTCGACGCCGACTTCCGGGACTCCTGGTTCGTCGTCTTCACGCCGCCGGCGGACGGCGACGCCGAGCCGGTGGCGCTGCTGGCGATCGAGACCGAACGGAACAGCTGGGAGGGGTTCTGGACCTACCGACCGGAACTGGTCGCGGGCGTCAACCGATACATCGAGCGAAACCTGTAGCGGGCGCGGGCTGAGTCACGGGGACTCGGGGCGGGCGTGGGGGGAGCCACGGAGACTCGGGGCGGGCGTGGGGGGAGCCACGGAGACTCGGGGTTTGCGCCCGGACGCGTCGGCCTCAGTTGCGCATCGTCTGCTGGAACCACGAGAGCGGCACCTCGACGCCGAGCTCCTGTTCGAGCGCCCGCTCGTAGACCAGGTCGCCGACGGCGGCGAACTGGATGCCGACCGCGCGGTTGTCGAAGTAGATGGTCTCGTCGTCGGACGCCCGGCCCTCGTCGCGGCCGGTCAGCACGTCGCCGAGCGTCGGGAAGGCGGTGTCGTGGTCGCCGTGGCCGGCGCGCTCGGCGAGTTCGGCGCGCTCTTCCTCGGTGCCGAGCAGTCGCGTCTCGTAGGCCTCGTTGGTCGTCGCGTAGCAGCGGTCCGCGCCCGCGATGACGTCGTCCGGAATCTCGATCGCGCGGACGTTCGTGAGGAAGGCGCCGTCGTCGAGCCACTCGTCCTCGATGACGGGCTGGCTGGCGTCGGTACAGGTCGAGACGATGCCGGCGTCGCGCACGGCCGCCTCCGGGTCGTCGACGGCCTCGACGTCGATCCCGAGTTCCTCGCTCATCTCCGCGGCGAAGGCCTCGCGGTTCTCCTCGGTCGGCGAGTAGACCCGGACCGACGAGAGGTCGCGCACCTCGGCGAACGCCTCGAGGTAGACCTCGGCCATGCCGCCGGAGCCGAGCAGGCCCACGGTGTCGGCGTCCTCGCGGGCGAAGAGGTCGCAGGCGACGCCCGCGCTGGCGCCCACCCGGACGTGCTGGACGACGCCGTCGTTCATCAGGCCGAGGAGCTCGCCCGTCTCGGCGTCGAACAGCAGGATGAACCCCATGAACGTCCCGGGCTCGACGTTGAACTTCTCGCGGGTGGTGTTGCCGTCCTGTTCGATCCACTGGGTGACGTCGGACTTGAAGCGGAAGGCGAGCCGCGGCGGGTCGCGCACGGCGCCGACGTGGTGGCCCCAGACGTAGGCGTCGCCCTCGGCCGCGGTGGGGGAGACCAGTTGCTGTAGCGGGTAGAAGTTCGCCTGTCCGTCGCCGAGCTGGCTGAACACGCTCTCGATGGCCGCGAGCGCGTCGTCCATGGTCAGGAGGCGCTCGGCGGCGTCGTTGTCGATCAGGAGTGCCATGGTCGGTGGTCAGCGGAGGAGATCATAAAGGTGGCTGGACGGGACGACGGCGACCGGGACCTCGCCGCAGTCGGGCGACTCCGGCGTCCACCGCCCACACCTTCGCCCGCCCGGCGAGTCCCCTCGGCGGCTGCGACTGGCGCGACCGCCTGGCGCCGGTCGCCGGCACGGCCCTCGGGGCTGTCTCTGCCGGGGCGGGCGGCAGTGTCGCCGCCGATCCGGTGGGCGCCCGCTTTTTGACGGTCGGGCGAATACGCCCACGCAGATGGCCTACGACGACCTCCGCGACCGCCTGCGGGCGCCGCCGCCGGAGCTGTCGGTCGCGGCGTTCCCGGACGGCAGCGTCGACACCTACTACCGGGCCTTCGACGGGGAGGAGCGCATCGAGACGCGCGAGGCGTTCGCCTCGGTGCTGGCCGCCGGCCGGGACTCCCTCCGGCTGCGCCGTCGCCAGCAGGTGGCCGGGGGGCAGTCGGTCAACATGGCCACCCAGGCCCACGCCCTCGGCGACGCGGTGACGCTGGCCGGCCACCTCGACGACCCCGTGTTCGACGGCCTCCCCTTCGAGACGGCGTCGTTGGGTGCGCCCGCGAGCGTGAGCGTCCTCCTGTTCGACGACGACCTGATGCTGGCCGAGGAGTCGCCGGCCCTCCGGGAGTGGGGCGTCGCTGACCTCCGCGCGGCGGCCCGACGGCTCGGGGTGGACGCCGACGCGGGCGCCGACGGCGACCTGGACCGCGAGGCGGCCACCGACGCCG
>JBDGUA010000031.1:0-1429 GCA_042216345.1 Haloferacaceae archaeon | reverse complement strand
GACGACCCCCTGGCGTCGCTCCTGGACGCCGACCTCGTCTGCAGCGCGAACTGGAGCGCGTTCCACGGGTCCACCGAGGTGTTCGAGGCCGTCGCCGACGCGGGCGAGGGGGTCTTCGTCTTCGACCCCGGCTCCCTCGGTGGCCTGCCCGACGGACAGGTCCGGCGACTCCTCGACGGACTCGGCCACCTGGAACCGGCCTACCGGACGGTCCTGGCCGGCAACGGCGTGGAGATCGACGCGCTCGCGGCGGCGGCGGGCGTCGACTCGCCCGACCACGAGACGGCGGTCGCGGGCGTCCGCGACGCCGCGGGGATCTCCGGCGTCGTCGCGCACGAGGAGGAGGTCGCAGTCGCCGGAACCGGGGACGGGACGGTCGTCGTGCCCAACCTCGACACCGACCGCGTGGCGACGGTCACCGGCGCCGGCGACCGGTTCACGGCGGGGCTGGGCCACGGCCTCGCCGCCGGCTGGGGGTGGGAGGTGTCGCTGGCGCTGGGCAACACCTGCGCCTCCTACCACGTCGTCCACGGCGAGACCATCGAGCGCGACGACGTCGCCGACTACGTGCAGCGCCACGAGGCCCGGTTCTGACCCGGATACGACCCGCCGCCCGCGGGCGGCGTCGCCGCCGGCGCCGAGCGGCAGAACGAAACGCCCTTGGCCGCGCCGGGTCGCCTCCCGACATGAACTACGTCGTCTGGAGCGTCCTGGCGTTCGTCTGTTACTCCCTGTTCGCGCCGCTGCTGTCGATCGCGACGACGGGCACGCCGCGGATTCCGAGCCTCGCCGCCGCGGCCATCGCGAACTCGATGCTCGTCGTCGTCGCGGCGGCGGTGACAGTCCAGTCCGGCGGGCGGATCACCCCCTACCTCACCTCGCCGAAAGCGCCCTACCTCTTCGGGGCGGGGATCTGTCTGACCGTCGGCATCCTCTCGTACTACAAGGCGCTCGGGAAGGGGCCGGTCAGCGTCGTCTCGCCCATCTTCGGGATGTTCCTCGTCGGCAGTTCGATCGTCGGCATCGTCGCGCTGAACGAGAGCCTCACCGCCCGGAAGGCCCTCGGCATCGGGCTGGCGGTCGTCGCGGTCTACCTGGTCGCCGCGGAGTGAGCCGGGAGCGGTCGCGGGAGGGTCCAGAACGTCTTTGCGTTCGGGGCCGTAGTGCCACCTATGGTTACGATGGAGTCCGAGTCGACGCTGGAGCGCGGCGACGAGGCGCCGGAGTTCGAACTGCCGGGCGTCGACGGGGAGACCCACGCGCTCGCCGACTACGCCGAGTACGACGCCCTGCTGATCGTGTTCACCTGCAACCACTGCCCGTACGCGCAGGCGAAGTTCGGGGAGCTCAACCACCTCGCCGACGCCTACGACGACCTCGCGGTCGTCGGCATCAACCCCAACGACGCCGAGGAGTACCCCGAGGACTC
>JBDGUA010000049.1:0-14658 GCA_042216345.1 Haloferacaceae archaeon | reverse complement strand
TCGTCACCCATACCCTTTTATCATTTGGATAGCTACCCCTCGCCGATGGCTGATAGCGAAACCACGGGGGCCGGTGGACCGGCCTCCAACCAGCGATTCGAGGTCCAGTACGACGGACTGCGCGAGTGGCTCGACGCTGCGCGCGAGATGGACGAGCTCGCCGAGTTCGACGGCGCCCACTGGGACGTCGAACTGGGCGCGATCGCAGAGATCATGGTCCGCGAGTACGCCGAAGAGGCCCCCGCGATGCTGTTCGACAACATCGTCGACTACCCCGAGGGGTTCCGGTGTCTCTACGCCACGCTGAACTCCCCGCGCCGCCTGGCGCTCACGCTGGGCATGCCGACGGAGGGCTACACGGACATGCCCGAGTACCTCCACACGTACCGCGATCGGACGAAGGAGATCGACGAGATCCCCCGTAAGACCGTCGACAGCGGGCCGGTCCTCGAGAACGTCCACGAGGGCGACGACGTCGACCTGACGGAGTTCCCCGTCCCGGTCCACCACGAGGAGGACGGCGGCCGGTACATCGGCACCGCCGACCTGGTCGTCACCGAGGACCCCGACGACGGCTGGGTGAACGTCGGCACCTACCGGACGCAGGTCCGCGACGAGAAGACGGCGCTGTCGTACATCTCCCCCGGGAAGGACGGCCGCCTCCAGCGCGACAAGTGGCTCGACCGCGAGGGGAAGGCCCCCGTCGTGATCGTGGTCGGCCACGACCCGCTGATCTGGCTGGCCTCGACGCTGCAGGTGCCCACCGGGACCTCCGAGTACCAGTACGCGGGCGGCCTGAAGGGCGAGCCCATCGAGGTGATCGAGGGCGACATGACGGGGCTCCCGTTCCCCGCCGACGCCGAGATCGTCCTCGAGGGGTACGTCACCGAGGAGAAAGACTGGGAGGGCCCCTTCGGCGAGTGGCCGGGCTACTACGCCGGCGGCAAGCGCCTCGAACACGTCTTCGAGGTCGAGAAGGTCTACCACCGCGACGACCCGATCCTCATGTGTTCGGCGTCGAACAAGCCCCCCCACGAGCACCTCTTCGAGCGTTGCGTCTCCCGGTCCTCGCGGATGTGGGAGGAACTCGAGCGCGCCGGCGTCCCCGACATCGAGGGCGTCTGGGTCCACGAGGCCGGCGAGGGCCGGACGTTCAACTGCGTCTCGATCAACCAGCGCTACGCCGGCCACGCCGTGCAGGTCGGGACGCTGATGCAGCACGTCACCCCCGCGCGCTACTCCGGGCGGTGGTCGATCGTCGTCGACGAGGACATCGACCCGACCAACCAGGACGAGGTGCTCTGGGCGATGGCGACCCGGGTCGACCCCGTCCGGGACATCGAGATCATGGACCGCACCTGGACCTCGAAGATCGACCCGACGACGGTCGGCCAGGACCCCGAGAGCGACGCGTGGTTCAACTCCCGGATCGTCGTCGACGCCACCATCCCCTACGAGCACCGCGAGGAGTTCCCGCCGGTGGCGGCCTCCAGCGACGAACTCCGCGAGGAGATCTTCGAGAAGTGGGGCGAGCAGATGCGCGCCGCCGTCCCCGACCGCGAACCCCCGATCGGTCGGTGAGCGGTCGGTGACGTAGCCGCCGCTCTTTCGCGGGACGCTCGCTCGACAGCTCGGCGAACAGGCGACGCGGTTCGGATTCGCCGGGCGGGGAATCCATCGAATCGGACGCGGAGCGGTGCGTCGCGCACCCGCGGGCCGCTCCGCGGCGGTCGGTCAGGGCATGGCCCGAGGTGGCCGCGGTATCGGGGATAAACGCTCGGCCACCTGCGCTCCCCCTCGAGGGGACGATTCAAGTCCTCCTGTCGCCTAGGCGCCCACATGTGCGCGAACGTGGTGACCGGCGAGGGCGAAGCCGCGGGGTTCGTCTCCGCCGTCGCCGACGAGTTGAGCGCGGTCCTCGGCTTCCGCCCGTACCCGGGGACGCTCAACGTCGACGAGCTCCCCGGCCTGGAGGCGCTGTCCGCGGAGACGCTGACCGACAGCCCCTTCTCGAACGAACACTGCGACGGGGTGGTGGTCAGGCCCTGCTCGGTCGGCGGCGTGCGGGCCGCGGTGCTCCGACCGCTGGTACCCGACTACCCGGAGGGGAAGATCGAACTGATCGCGCCGGTCCGCCTGCGCGCGCTGTTCGACCTCGCCGACGGCGATTCCGTCCCGGTCTCGCCGCCCGGGGAGGTCTGGCACCCCGACGGCCCGGCGGTCGACGTCGCCGGCCTCGACGAGTTCGACGCCGTCGTCTTCGACCTCGACGGCACCCTCGTGGAACTCGACGTGGCGTGGCCCGAAGTCCACGAGCAGGTGGTCGAGATCCTCGAGGACGTCATGGACGGGCCGCTCAGCGATTACACGCGCCCGGAGATCATGGGGCTCGCCCGGGAGGTCGAACGGTACGAGCAACTGGACGCCCTGCTCACCGAGTACGAGACCGACGGGGCCGAGACCTCACCCGCGCTGGGGCTGCTGGAGACCCTCCCGGAACTGGACTGTCCGATCGGGGTCTGCACCGCGAACGCGCCGTCGGCCGCCGAGAGCGCCCTCGAGGCCCACGGCGTCCGCGAGCACGTCGACGTGATCGTCGCCAGGGGGACGATCCCCGAGGAGAAGCCCCACCCGCGACCCCTGCGGGAGTGTCTGGCCGGTCTGGGCGTGACGCCCGGCAACGCCGTCTTCGTCGGCGACGAGCGCAGCGACGCCGAGACCGCCGTCTCAGCGGCGTCGAGTTTCCTCCACGTCGAGCAGTTCTAGCCCCGTCAGGTCTCCTCGGCGCACTTCCGGAGCGCCGTCTTCGTCTCCTCGTCCTGATCGGCGTCGTCCTCGAGGCCGAGGAACGCTTCGTCCGGGGTGGCGCAGCCGCAGTTGGGCATGTGCGTGGGTAGCACGCCGCCTCGCAAAAAGGCTCGGGTGTGTCGCTGCGTCGGGTGTAACGCTTCGTTGGATGCGCCGCCAAGGGCGTCCGGCGGGCGCGAGACGTCCCTACTCCGCCAGCGGTTTCGACACTTCCAGGACGTAGCCGTCGGGGTCGGCGATCAGGCACATCCGGCGGCCCCAGTCGACGTCGCGGGGTTCGAGGACGACGTCGGCGCCGTGGTCGACGGCCCGTTCGTACACCTCGTCGGGGTCGTCGACCTCGATGACCGTGATGACCCCGTCGCCGCGGTCCTCGCCCGGGGGTTCGAGGCCGAACTGGGCGAGCACCTGCTCGTCGAAGTCCTCCTCGATCACCAGTTCGGCCGCCCCGGTGTCGAAGCGCACCTCGTTGCTCCGCTTGGTCACGTCGAGGCCGATCGTCTCCTCGTAGAATGCGGTCGACTCCTCGAGGTCCGAGACCATCAGGAAGGTCTCCGCGAGTTCTCCGGGCATACTGCCCGGGAGGCACCGCGCGGGTATAAAATCCGGTCCCTCTTCTCGCCCGATCGGGACGCCGCCCCGTGTCGACAGCGGTCGGCCGGTGCTCACTCCCAGCCGTCGTCGGGAACCACGGCGTCGGCGTCGATCTCGATGAGCCGGTCCTGGCGGATCAGCTTCGACACCTCGACCAGGGTGCTGGCCGGATACGACCCGGGGTCGAAGAACTCCCGGCGGGCCGCGTGGATCGCCTCGAAGTTGGCCTGGGTGAGCGCGGGCTCCTCGACGTAGACCCGAACCCGGACCACGTCGCCCATGTCGCCGCCGACCTCGCCGACGACGGTCTGGATCTGTTCGAGCACGTCGCGGGTCTGGTCGCCCATCGCCTCGTGGGGCTCGTCGCTGGTGAGCCCGGAGACGTGGACCCGCTTGTGGTCGGCGTGGTCCTCGACGACGCACTCGGCGTAGGCCGTCTCGGAGTCGCTGAGGTCGTCGCCCGCCGTCGGTCGAAGGGATCGCCGGCGCATCTCAGAGGTCGAAGAACCGCTTGGGGTTGTCCTGGACGATCTTCTGCTTCTGCTCGTAGCTGAGCCCCTCGTGGCCGGCGATCTCGACCGTCGAGTCGAAGTCCATGTGAGGCCAGTCGGTCGCCAGCAGCAGCTGGTCCTCAAGGCCGTTCATCTCCAGGAACTGCCCGAAGTGCTCGGGGTTGTGGAACTCCTCCAGCGGCTGCGTGGAGAAGAAGAAGTCCTCCTTGAAGTAATCGGAGGGGAGCTTCGAGAGGCCGGGCGCGTCGTTGGGGCGCTCGATGAACTCCCGGTCCATCCGGTTCATGACGAGCTGGAACCACGACTGGCCGGCCTCCCAGAAGCCGAACTTCACGTCGTAGCGCTCGGGGATCTCCTGGCCGATGAGCTGGACGGCGTTGCGCATGTGGGCCATCGGGTGGCAGACCGTGTGGTGCTCCATGAACGTGTGGGACTTCAGCCCGCCCAGCGGGAACTGCTCCTGGGTGGTGGAGTCGCCGTGCATCACGATGGGCAGGCCGACCTCCTCGGCGGCCTCGAAGACCGGCTCGTAGCGCTCGTGGCCGAAGCCGAACTCCATGTGCGAGCCCGTGAAGATGGCGACGAAGCCGTCGTCGTCGCCCCACTTGCGGATCTCCTCGGCGCTCTCCTCCGGGTGGTCCGGGACGACGACGATCTTGCCGTAGTGGGTGCCGTCGCCGCGGGCGAACCGGTCCTTGGTGTAGCGGTTCATCGCCCGCATGTAGTGGACGCGCTTCTTGGAGGCCGGGATCATGTAGATCTGGAAGGCCAGCCCCGGCGAGTAGACCGTGGTGTCGACGCCGAACTCGTCCATCTTCTCCTCGTAGGACTCGGCGTCGGTGGCGGCGACGGGGTCCCAGTTGATCCGCCCGCCGGCGGTCCGGTCCCAGCCGTCTGCGCCGAAGGGGCCCTTCTCCTCGGGCTGGTAGGCGTAGCCGCTGCGCTCGTCGGTCTGGACGTCCTCGGGGAGGTACTCCATCAGCGTCGGCGCGGTCTCCGCCGAGTGGATCTCGCCGTCGATCACGTCCAGTTCCTGCAGGATCTCGTGCTGTTCGGCCGCACGTCGTGCTTGTGCCATGCCTAGCGACATGCGGAGCATGGCATATAAATCTGGACCGATACCGCGGTCCACGGTGACGAACACCGCCCGGCGGCGGTCCGGACGACGGTTCGTGGGAGCCCACAGGCGACAGGTCGGACGACGGTTCGTAGGAACCCACCGACGGGTCGGACGACGCCGCCCTACAGCAGGTGTTCGTCCTCCTCGCCCTCCTCGCGGTGGAGGTGGAACGCGTCGAAGATGGGCTGGTCGCTGGTGACGAACAGCGTCGCGTCCTCGCTGGCGTCGTGCTCGTGCCAGTAGCCCCGTGGCACGACGAACGAGTCGCCGTCGGCCCACTCGATGGTCTCCTCGCCGACGTTCGTCCGGCCCTCGCCCTCCAGCACGTAGAAGAACTCCATGCTGTTGTGCCGGTGGATCGCCAGATCCATCGCCGCCTCGACCCGCTGGAGGCGCAGCGACGTGGTCGCCAGCACCGGCGGCTCGCCCGTCGCCGGGTTGATGTACTCCATGTTGTAGCCGTTGTACGGGTCGTAGGCCTCCCGGTCCTCGTCGGCGACGGACTGCTCGAGGGTCTCGTAGGCGTCCTCGTAGGCGAAGCGGTACGGCGGCGCGTCGACGAAGCGCTTGTCCTCCTGGCGGGCCGGGCGCATCCGACCGTACTGGGAGTTGTAGTAGCCGTCGTCCTTGTCGACCGGCTGACGGTAGTCGCGGAACTGCTCGAAGATGGGCGACTTGAGGCCGTTGCCGACGAACGGCCAGTCCAGCACGTCGATCCAGATGGCGTCGGTGTCGGAGGCGTTGACGTGGTCGTGCCACGTCCAGTTGGGCGTCAGCACGAGGTCGCCCCGTTCCATCGGGAACGCCTCGCCCTCGACGACGGTGTACATCTCGGGGTCGCCCTGGACGACGAACCGGAACGCCGAGACGTTGTGGCGGTGCGCGCCCGACTCCTCGCCGGCGGTGACCAGCTGGAAGAAGACGGCGATGGTCTCGCTGGTCATGTCGTAGCCCGGCGCACACAGCGCCAGCGACCGGCGGATGCCCTGGGGCACGTCGTCGAAGCTCATCTCCGACTCGACGTCGTACAGCGACTCTTTCACCTCCTCCCAGGACCACTTGTGCGGCTCGGCGTCGGTCTCGGGCTTGCCCCACTGGTCGTGGACGTCCCACATCGTCCGCAGGTGGCGGTCCTCCAGGGTCTCGTAGGTCCCCTGGGAGATGTAGCCGACCTCGGCCTCCTGTTCCTCCTCGGATTCGGACTCTCTCGTGGCCATGGTGTTCAGGCTAGATTGATCCTGGGGCGATTTATACTTGTGGTGCGCCACCACGACACACGATCGATCGCGGTCCGGGTCGTCGTCCGACGGGGCCGCGTCCCATCCGGCGGCGTCGCTCGTGACGACCCGCGAACGGGAGAGAAAACCGCGTGGGCCGACCCTCAGATCCGGACGAGGACGTCCTCGCCGTCGACGAGGGTGTCGAAGGTGCCGATGCGCTTGCCGGAGGCGGCGTGCTCGCCGGTCTCGAGGTCCCACTCCCAGAGGTGCCAGGGGCAGGCGACGGTGCAGGCGTCCTCGTCCACGCCGCCGCGGGAGTCCGACCAGGTGTGCTCGGCGTTGATCTTCTCCTCGCCGGCCCGGCACAGCGGTGCGCGCTGGTGCGCACAGCGGTTCGCGATGGCGTAGAAGTCGTCCTTGACTTTGAAGACCGCAATCTCGATGCCGCCGACGTCGACGCCGATGCCGCGGCCCTCGGTGAACTCGTCGACCGTCGCGATCTTCGTGAACTCCTCGATGTCAGCCGCGTCAGATTCGCTCGCCATGGTCAGAGGTTCAGGATGTCGGTGGCGTTCTCGCTGAGGATGGCGGTGCGCATGTCCTCGTCGAAGGCCCGGGAGGTGTAGAACCACGTCGGCGGGTCCAGCGTCTGGTGGGGCCAGTCGCTGGAGTAGATGAACGTGTCCTCGGCCATCGACAGGTCGAGGAGGTTCCGGGCCTCGTTGGCGTTCCGGGGCAGCGCGAACGGCTGCGTGCAGACGTAGACGTTGTCCCGGAGGTACTCGCTGGGGGACTTCGACAGGTAGCGCTCGCCCAGTTCCATCATCCGGGGCGTCGTCTCGACGTCCTCGGGGTGCATCTCGTAGAACTCGTCCATGCGGTACTTCATGAACGGCACCCACCAGTGACCGCCCTCCTGGATGACGACGTTGAGGTCCGGGAACTTGTCGAAGACGCCGCGCATGATCATGTTGACGACGTTGACCATCGCGTGGATCGGCCAGTCGAAGCCCAGCACCTCGGTCCAGGTGAACGCGTCGTCGCCGATGTAGGAGTGCTGGGGCCAGTAGGCCAGCGACCCGTGCAGCAAGAGGGGGAGATCGTGTTCGACCAGCTTCTCGAACACCTGATCGAACTGCTCGTTACCCCACGGCGTCTTCGGGTCGAACCACGAGTACGCCGCCACGATGTTGTCCTCCTCGCCCATCCGGTCGATCTCCCGGGCGGCGTACTCGGGGTCCCACTTCGGGACCGTCATCGAGGTGTAGAGGCCCTCGTCGGCGAAGTTGTCCAGCATGTAGTCGTTGCTCGCCTGGACGAGGGCGTTCTTCAGGACGGGGTGGTGCTGCAGCGGGAGGTTGTTGACCCCGGTGTTGACGATGGGATCGTCGATGGCGATGCGTTCGGCCGCCTCGCGCACGTCGTCGGCGTACTCGGCGCGGCCCTGGGTGAACAGCCCCTCCTCGCCGGAGGGGATCGCGTAGGCCGCGTCCCACTTGCCCACGATGGGCGTCGCGCCGAACTCCGTGGTCAGTTTGTCGAGGGCGCGCTCGTCCTCGACGTACGCCAGCAGTTCCTCCTCCATCGGGTTGACGTGGAAGTCCATGTCCACGATGTGGTCCTCGAACGCCTGTTCGGGGACTTCGACGTCCGCGTCGAGTCGTCTGATTGATGAAGCCATTCGTGTGGGTTGGTATCAATCTATGAGAGTTAAAGGTTCTCCCTGCCAGTGGGCGGAGCCGGGGTAAAACCGTGAAGAACCGCCACCCCTGTCCGTATTCTGACTGGTTCTCCGGCGCCGGATTCGGGTCCCTCTTCGCGGGCCGAGCCGGCTCGAACGCGCTCGGGTCCCGACCGGCGACCGAACTTCGCCGTCAGAGGTGGATTTTTGTCGCCGTCTCGCGACAGCCAGACCATGGCACTGGACCTCACGTTCGCCATCGGCGACTACGACCGCGTCCGACCGCTCCGGACCGGCGAGATCAGCCCCGAGGGGCTCGACCTGACGCTGGTCGACCGCCCGCCGGGAGAGCTGTTCAAGCAGGTCGCCGAATACCAGCAGTTCGAACTGACCGAGATGTCGCTGTCGACGTTCACGCTGTGGACCTCGATGGGCGAGTGCCCGTACGTCGGCATCCCCGTGTTCCCCTCCCGGTTCTTCCGGCACTCGGCCATCTACGTCCACGAGGACGCCGGCATCGACGAGCCCGCGGACCTGAAGGGCAAGAAGGTCGGCGTCCTCCCCGAGTACCAGATCACGGCGGCCACGTTCGCCCGCGGCATGCTCCAGCACGAGTACGGCGTCGACCCCGAGGACGTCACCTGGTACGCCGGCCGCGAGGAGAAGATCCCCGTCGAACTGACCGAGGGCCTCGAGAAGCACGTCGTCGACCCCGACCAGAACCTGGAGGAGATGCTCGAGCGCGGCGAGATCGACGCGCTGGTCTCGACGCTCATCCCCGACGCCCTCGGCGACCAGGTCCGGCGGCTGTTCCCCGACTTCAAGGCGCGCGAGAAGGCCTACTACGAGAAGACGGGCATCTTCCCGATCATGCACACCGTCGTCGTCCGGAAAGACGTCTACGAGGACCACCCCTGGGTCGTCAACCAGGTGTACGAGGCCATGGAGGCGGCCAAGGACCTCGAGGTCCGGCGCCTCTACAACACCGACGCGCTCCACGCGACGCTCCCGTGGCTCATCGACCACGTCGAGGAGGCCCGCGACACCTTCGGCGAGGACTACTGGCAGTACGGCTTCGAACCGAACCGGAACGTCATCGAGGCGCTCACGCAGTACTCCTACGAGCAGGGGCTCTCCCGGCGCAAGGTCGACCCCGAGGAGATGTTCGTCGACGAACTGCTCGACACCGGAACGAAGGGCCAGACGCGGGTGAAGCCCGAGGACATCTGAGAGCGCGTCCGGGGACCACCGGTTCCGGGCCGCGGAGGCCGCCTCAGCGGAAGAGCTTGCCGCCGTCGACGGCCAGCACCTGCCCGGACATCATCTCGCTGTCCGCGCCCGCCAGGAACGCCACCGCGTCGGCGACGTCGTCGGGCTGGATGGGCCGCTCGCTGAGCGCCTGGCTCTCGGCGCGCTGCTCGAGGTACGCCTCGCCGGCCTGCTTCGAGGCCTCCGAGGCGGTGAACCCGGGGGCGACGGCGTTGACCCGGACGTTCAGGTCGCCCAGTTCGTTCGCCATCCCGCGGGTGATGCCGACCACGGCGGCCTTCGAGGCGACGTAGTGGAGAAAGCCCGTGGTCCCCTTCATCGCCGTCGTCGAGGAGATGTTGACGACCGCGGCGCCCGAGTCGGCGAAGTGCGGGAGCGCGGCCTTGCTCGCGAGGAAGACGCCCTTGGCGTTGACGTCCATCACGGTGTCCCACTCCTCGGCGCTGATCTCGTCGAAGCGCTTCTTGTTCCCCACGAGCGGGGCGTAGTACGCGGCGTTGTTGACGAGGGTGTCGATCTCCAGGCCCTCGAGGGCCGCCTCCAGGGAGGCCTCGTCGGTCACGTCGGCCTCGCGGAACTCGGCGCTACCGCCGTCGGACTCGATCAGGTCGACCGTCTCGCCGGCGTCGGCGATGTCGAGGACGACCACGTGCGCGCCCTCGCGGGCGAGTCGGCGGGCGATCGCGCGACCGATCCCGGCTGCGCCGCCGGTCACGACCGCCGTTCTGGCTGGGTCACTCATGCACGGCGCTTGCCCGAGTACCGAGAAAAAGGTGTAGGGTTAGCGTCGCAGGCGAGCGCGGACGGGGGCTCACGTCAGCGCGTCCACGTGCCGGGTCCCCGATAACGCGTCCACGTCGCGGATCACGTCAGCGCGTCCACGTCCCGGGTGAGCCGCCAGACGGGCACGAGCGTGACGGCGCCGACGAGGCCCACGACCCCGAGGACGACGAAGACGGCGGGCGGGCCGGCGGTGACCAGCACGCCCGACATCGCCACGGGGACGATGGCCTTGCCCGCGTTCTGGACCGTGCTGGACGCCGAGATGGCGCCCGCGCGCAGCGACCCCGGTGCGAGGTTCGTCACCAGCGACTTCTGGACGGGGGCGACCAGCCCGTCGCCCAGGCCGAGCAGCACCGACCCGATCCCGAGCGTGAGGACGCCGGGGGCCAGACCCGCCAGCGTCATCCCCAGGCCCATCAGCCCCAGCGCCGCCCCGGCGACGAGCGCGGTGTGGCCCCGGAGGGTGATGCGACCCGCCTGGGTCGAGCCGACGACCGAGGCGACCGCCTTGACCGCGGTCGCGAGGCCGACGGCGACCGTCGAGAGGCCGATGGTCTCCTTGCCGAGGAACGAGACGTAGGTGAGAAAGCCGTAGAAGACGACGAAGCGCAGGCCGAACGACAGCAGGATGAGCGACATGTGCGGCCGCCGGACGAGCGCGCCCAGGTCGCGGACGTACCGCCGGAGCGAGGTGCCCGACTCGGGCGCCGTCGCCGGCAGTGACGTCCACACCCACGCCGCGACCGGCAGCGTGAGCAGAAAGAGCGCGAACGGGAACTGCCAGGAGATCCCCAGCAGCACCGCCGCGACGACAGGGCCGACCATGTTGGTGAAGAAGTTGCCCGCGGTGCGCAGCCCCTGGACCGTCGCCTCGCGGCTCCCGGTGTAGACGTCGCCGAGGACGGTGATCGTCAGCGGCATCGCGGCGGCGAAGCCGACCCCCTGGAGGAACCGGAACGCGAGCGCGACCTCGAAGTCCCGGACGACGCCGGTCGCGGCGCCCGCCAGGCCGAAGAGGACGAGCCCCGCGACCAGCAGCGGTTTCCGGCCCGTCCGGTCGGCGACGACGCCGATCAGCGGGATCAGGACGATCGGGGGCGCGGTGTAGGCGGTCACGAGCAGTCCCACGCGCGAGGGGGAGACCTCGAACAGGTGCGCGAGGTCGAGCATGAGCGGGCTGAGCAGCACCACGCCCGTCGCCAGGAGGGCGCTCGACAGCGTCATCGCCTGGGCCTCGCTCTCGCCCGCGACGGCGCCCTCGGCGCCGAGCAGTAACTCGCTGCCGCGTCGCAGCAACGTACGCCTGCGAGCCATCAGCCCGAACGCCACCTCCGCGTGCAGGGTCTCGGGCTCGGGGGGGAGTCGGTCATGGTAGCTACTGCCGGGTTCTCGGCAATAACCCTGGCGTTCCGCCGCCCGCTTGCGGTCCGTGACAGGAACGCTTTAGTACGCTCATGGGGAACACGGCTCCCATGTCACCGGACCCCAAGGAGGCAGTGGCGACGGCGAACCGGGTACTGTTCATGGAGGGCCAGGTCGGCCCCTCCGGCCACGTGAGCGTCCGCGACCCCGACCGCGAGGACGTGGTCCACATCAACCCCCACACGGCGAGCCGGGGGGAGATCACCCCCGCCCACGTCCTGGAGATCGACCTCGAGAACGAGCCCCTGAATCCGGACGAGCCGGCCCCGGTCAGCGAGGCCGAGATCCATACGGCCATCTACCGCAACCGCGACGACATCGGCGCGGTGCTGCACCTCCACCCGCAGTACTCGACGCTGTTCGGCATCAGCGGCACGGACCTCATGCCGGTCCACATCCGCGGGTCGCCCCTCGACGGCCCCGTGCCGGTGCTGGACCGACCGGACAAGCTCGCGGACCGCTCGGACAGCGACCCGATGCTGGAGGCCATGGGCGAGCAGAAGCAGGTGCTGATCCGCGGCCACGGCTCGGTGGTCTGCGACGTGGACATCGAACACGCGCTCGCGCGGGCGATGTACATCGAACACAACGCCCGCTTCCAGTACATGGCGTCGGTGCTCGGCAACCCCAACCCCCTCACGCCCGAGGAGGTCGCGCGCATCCGCGACCAGAACTGGAAGGAGAGCTCCATCGTGAAGCGCTGGCACTTCTACACGTGGAAAGCCCGCCAGCAGGGCTACCTGCCGGAGTCGTGGGACTGATGAGCGACACCGCGACCGACGAGACGGTCCTCGTCCTCGACAACGACGACGTCGAGGACGTGCTGACGATGGAGCGGGTCGTCGCCGAACTGGAGCCGACCTACCGCGACCTCGGCAACGACGAGGCGATCAACGCTCCCCGCGTGGACACCCTGGTGCCGACGCCCGGCCCCGGCGAGTACTACGGCTTCAAGACGATGGTCGGGTCGGTCCCCCGCATCGGGACCACGGCGCTGCGCATCAACTCCGACATCATCACCTGGCCCGTCCGGAACGGCAAGCGCCGCCGCGAGAAGGTGCCCGCCGCGCCCGGCGACCGCTACGTCGGCGACGTCTTCCTCTGGGACATCGAGACGGGCGCGCCCTTCGCGCAGATGCCCGACGGCTTCATCCAGCGCATGCGCGTCGGCGGCTGCAACGGCGTCGGCGCGAAGTACCTCGCCCGCGAGGACGCCTCGACGGTCGGGCTGCTGGGCGCCGGCTGGCAGGCGGGCGGGCAGCTGCTCGCGCTCAACGAAGTCCGCGACCTCGACCTCGTGGAGGTCTACTCGCCGACGCCCGAGAGCCGCGAGTCCTTCGCCGCCGAGTTCGACGAGCGCCTCGACGTGGAGGTCCGCGCCGTCGACTCCGCGGAGGCCGCCGTCAAGGGCAAGGACATCATCGACGCGGCGACCAACTCGCTGGACCCGGTCATCGACCCCGACTGGCTCGAGCCCGGCGTCCACGTGACGGGCGTGAAGAAACAGGAGTTCACCGCCGAGTGCTTCGAGCGGGCGGACGTGACCGTCCTCCACTCGGTCGAGCAGCGCATGCAGGAGAACGTCGTCCTCGAGGGCGACGCCGGCGGCACGCCCGAGACCGAGGGCGGCTGGTGGACCGACGACTCCCTTCCCCTGTGGGACGACGTGGCCTCCCTCGGCGAGGTGGTCGCGGGCGTCGAGGGTGCGCCCCGGCGCACCAGCGACGACGACGTGACGCTGTTCATGAACAACATCGGCCTCGGCGTCCAGTTCGCCGCCGTCGGCACCGCGGTCTACGAGCTGGCCACCGAGGCGGGCCTCGGCGAGACCGAGTCGGTCGACCGGTACACCCAGGAGTACCACCCGTAGGCCGCCCCCTGCCCCGTCGATCCGGCGGGGGCCAGCCCCCTCGCGACCCTAGAACTCCGCGAAGAACTCCTGCAGTTCCTCGCCGTCGTCGGTCCGCATGAGCCCGAGCGCGAGCAGGATGCGGGCCTTCTGCGGCGAGAGCGTGTTGGCCCAGAGGACGCCGTACTGCTCGCGGCGCTTCGGGTAGGGCCACCCCTCGTGGGCGCGCGTCGAGAGCGCGACCGGAACGCCGGCGTCGCCGGCCTCCTGCACGGCGTCCTGCTGGGTGCGGTCGTAGTCCGTCGGCCCCGCGGGCGACCCGGTCGGCAGCGCGGCGACGACGATCCCGTCGGCGCCGGCCTCGACGGCGGCGTCGACCATCGTGCCGTCGTTGCCGACCGCCGAGTAGACGATCTCGACCTGGGGGAAGTCGGCGGCGCTCGTCCCCGAGAGGTCGTGGAGGGCGTCGGGCGCGTGGCGCTTCTCCGTCCGGCGGAGGAACTCCATGTTGTCGCGCTTGTCGATCAGGCCGACGGCGCCGAGGTTGCCCGAGGACCAGGCGTCGGGGCGTCCGGTCGCGCTCTTTGTCACGTCGCGAGCGCTGTGGATCTCGTCGTTGAGGACGACCAGCGCCCCCCGGCCCCGGGCCTCCTCGCTGGCGGCGACCTTGACCGCGTCGAGGAGGTTTCGGTCGCCGTCGTTGCCGATGAGGCGGTGGTTGCGCTGGGCCGCCGTCAGCGTGACGGGCATGTCGGTCTCGAGGGTCAGGTGCAGGAAGTAGGCGGTCTCCTCGACCGTGTTCGAGCCGTGGGTGACGACCACGCCCGCGGGCGGGTCGTCGCGCTCGGCGGCCTCGGTGATCTCCCGGTGGAGGTCCCACCAGATCTCCGGGGTCATCCCGCTGGAGCCCGTCAAGGCCACGTCTTTGATCTCCACGTCTGCGACCTCCTCGACCTCGGGGACCTCGTCGAGCAGTTCCCGCCCGGTGAGGTAGCCCTCGATGTCGAGGGGGTTCGCGATCGTTCCGCCCGTCGCCAGGACGAGTACGTGCGGCTTGTCAGCCATGCGCAGTCGCTCTGCGCGGGGCACAATAAGTGTACCCTCGGCGGCGGAATTGCCGGGGGGCGGCGTCGGCGGAGGCGACGCAGGAGAGAGCTGTCGGCGTTGCCTGACGCCCGCGGTGGTGGGCGCCGCGGGCTACTCCCATACGCCCGCGGCAGAGAGTGCCGCAGGCTATTCCCAGACGCCCGCGGCGGTGGGCGCCGCGGGCTATTCCCAGACGCCCGCGGCAGAGAGTGCCGCGGGCTACTCCCATACGCCCGCGGCGGTGGGCGCCGCGGGCTATTCCCACTCCTCGTGGTTCTCGAAGAACCGCTGCAGGCCCCGTTCGAAGGCCTCCG
>JBDGUA010000032.1:0-15528 GCA_042216345.1 Haloferacaceae archaeon | reverse complement strand
TTCGGGGGAGGACACTTATCTATTTGGAATGGGTCGTGAGCGTATGTCTACCACGCCGCCGTTCGACTACTCGCCGATCGTCGAGCGCGACTACGACCTGCCCGACGGGACGCGACTCGCCGCCTGGGTGATCCTGAACGTCGAGCACTTCAGGTACGACCTGCCCTATCGCGAGGGCGACCCGGTCCCGGACTCGAAGGGCCACGGGCGCCGGGAGTACGGGACCCGGGTCGGCTACTGGCGCCTGCAGGAGATCCTCGACGACCACTCGGTGCCCGCGACGCTCGCGCTCAACTCCGAGGTGTGCGACCACGAGCCCGCCGTCGTGGAGGCGGCGGTCGAGCGCGACTGGGCGATCATGGGCCACGGGCGCACGAACTCGCGCCGGCTCGTCGGGATGGACCGCCGGACCGCCGAGCGGGAGATCCGCGAGACGCGCGACCGCATCGAGCGGTTCACCGGGTCGCCGCCGGCGGGGTGGCTCAGCCCGGGGCTCCAGCACACCGCCGAGACGCCCGAACTCCTCGAGGAGACTGGGTTCTCGTACGTCTGCGACTGGTGCGCGGACGACCAGCCGTTCGAACTGGCGGATCTCGACCTCGTCACCGTCCCGTACTCGCTGGACCTGAACGACACCCGGCTGTTCCGCAGCAGCGGGTACACCGGCCCGCAGTACCGCGACGCGATCCTCGACGCCGCCGACACCCTCGCCGCCGAGGGCAACCGGGTCCTCCCGATTCCGCTGCACCCCTACATCACCGGCCAGTCGTTCCGGGCGCCGCACTTCGAGGCGGTCCTCGCGGAACTGGTCGACCGCGAGGACGTCTGGCTCACCACCGGCGACGAACTCGCGAGCCACTTCCGCGGGGAGTAGCGCGTCGCGTCGTCGCTGTCCAGGCCGGCCCCCGTCTAGTGCATCGCGTCGCCGCCGTCGGGGCTGAGCGTCTGGCCCGTGTAGAAGCCGCCGTCGGGCTTCGCGAGGAAGACGGCGGTGGGGGCGACGTCGGAGACGACGCCCGCCCGGCCCATCGGGAGCTCCTCGCCCCGCGCGGCGCTCCAGGCCTCCGGATCCTCCCGCTTGCCGGTCCGGATCGGGCCGGGCGCGATGGCGTTGACCGTGATCGACGGCGCGAGTTCGCGCGCGAGCGCTCGCGTGAACGAGATCACCCCGCCCTTGGCCGCGCAGTAGTGGACCCGATTCTTCGCCCCGAGGATCCCCTGCTGGGACGCGACGTTGATGATCCGACCGGGGTCGTCGGCGTCGGCCCGCTCGACCATCCCGGGGAGCGCGAACCGGGTGGTCAGGAAGACCCCCCGGAGGTTCAGGTCGAGGACCTGGTCCCACGTGTCGACGTCCATCTCCGCGAGCGGCGACGTCGGCGGCGACCCGCCCGCGTTGTTCACCAGGACGTCCAGCGGGCCGAGGCGCTCCTCGGTGGTCTCGACCATCGCCCGGACGTCCGCCTCTCTGGTCACGTCGGCCTCGACGGCGATGGCGTCGCCGCCCCCGTCCTCGATGCCGGCGACGACCGCGGCGGCCTGTTCGTCCTGCCCGTCGAACGGCGGGTAGTTCACGACCACCGTCGCGCCCTCCGCAGCCAGTCCCTCCGCGATCCCGCGACCGATTCCGTGGCTCGCACCCGTCACGAGTGCGGTCTTGTCGTCCAGTGCTGACACGAGGGTCACTCGCCGGGCGGAGGATATAACGCTACGCCCGGAATCGCGACGCACGGAGCCACCCCCACGCCCCGGGACGCCGCCGCGACAGGCAGGAAGGACTACGGTGCCGACGCGTGAAGGCCACGCTATGGCGAACCTGACGCGCGGATCTGTGGCGAACCAGACGCACGGGTGGCGACCGTGAGCGCCGCGACGCCGCCGCCGGAGCGACCCGTCGCCCACGTCTACGACGCGGCCTACGCCGGCGTCCCGAACTGGGACATCGGCCGGCCCCAGCGGGCCTTCGTGCGCCTCGAGGAGGCCGGCCTGGTCGAGAGCCCGGTGCTCGACGTCGGCTGCGGCACCGGGGAGCTCTCGCTGTACCTCGCGCGCAACGGCCACGACGTGCTCGGGATCGACCTCTCGCCGCTGGCAGTCCGCCAGGCGACCGAGAAGGCGCGCTGGCGGCGGGTCGACGCCCACTTTCTCGTCTGGGACGCCCTGGCGCTGTCGGCGCTGGCCGAGGCGGGGTTCGGCTTCCGGACGGTCGTCGACTCGGCGATGTTCCACGTCCTCGGCGACCGCGAGCGCGACCGATTCGTCGACGGCCTCGGGGCGGTGGTGCGTCCGGGCGGACTCTACTGCGTCCTCGGCGACGCCCGCGCCGACGAGCGGTCGATCTACGGCGTCACCCCGGGGGAGTTGCGGCGGCGCTTCGCGGCGGCGGACGGCTGGGAGGTCGCCTTCGCCTACGAGACGGTGTTCGAGCGCCGCTGGAGCAGCAACCGCGCCTACTTCGTCGGCGTCCGGCGGACGGGCGGGGGCTAACTGGCGAGGTACGCGCCCCGACCGGGGCCACGGTAATTCGGCAGTAGAGTGTCGTACACGTATTTGCAAGCCCGTGACATGGAACCACCCGAATCGGTCGAGCGCGTCGGTCTCGCGGACGGCGACCCGACGGTCCTGGTCGTCGACGACGAACCCGCGCTGGCGGAGTTGTACGCCGAGTGGCTCCGCGACTACGACGTTCTCGTCGCCGACGGCGGCGAACGGGCTCTGGAACTGGTCGACGAGGCGGACGTGGTGCTGCTGGATCGAGAGATGCCCGGCCTCGGCGGCGACGAGGTGCTCGAACGGATCCGTGCGCGCGAGGTTTCGTGTCAGGTCGCGATGGTCACCGGGGTCAAGCCCGACCTCGACGTCGTCGACCTGCCGTTCGACGCCTACCTCGTGAAACCGGTGAGCGGGGACGACCTCCGGAACACCGTCGAACGGCTCCTGGCCCGCCGGAGCTACGCCGACCTGTTCCGGACGTACTTCGCGCTCGTCCGGAAGCGGTCGCTGCTGCTAGAGACCCACCCCGCCGAGGAGCTCCTGGCCGACGAGCGGTTCCGGGAACTCGAGCGCCGGATCGACGAGACGAACGAGCGGCTCCGGGCCCTGGTCGAGCAGTTCGCCGCCGACGACGTCGCCGCGGTCATCGGGGACGACGACGCGGTCCTCGACGCCGACGCCGAGACAGTTGACGTCGACGACGTCGACCTCGCCCTGGACTGAGCGAGGGCGGTCGCGTCGCATCCCGGGACGGCACGGCGTATCCCGGCTGGCACAGCGTATCCCGGCCGGCACGGCGTATCCCGGCCGGCACGGCGCATGCCGACCGGCACGGCGCACCCTGGCCGTCGAGGCGCGGGCCACACGTCCCCCGCGGCACGGGCCACACGTCCCCCCGGGCCGGCCGGACCCGAAGTGTAACGGTAGCGGTCGACCGAAACCTACAAGGATAGGCATTGGGTTGACCCCGCGGCCTCTCCATGGGGGACACACATGGACGACGAAGGGGGAGCCGCTAGCGACGCGGACGGGGGTGCGTGGAGCGACGCGGGCGAGCGGTGGTTCCGCTCGCTGATCGCTCACTCGAACGACGTGATCACGGTGCTCGACGACGACTGGACGATCCGCTACCGGAGCCCGTCGGTCGAGCGCGTGCTCGGGCGACGGCCCGAGGAACAGGTCGGGGAGGCCGTCCTCGAGCACGTCCACCCGGACGACCGGGCGGCGGTCGAGGCCGCACTGTCCGACCTCGACGCTACGGACGCGAGCATCGAACTGGAGTACCGCCGTCGCCACGCCGACGGGACGTGGGTCTGGCTCGAATCGACCGCGCGCGTCTGGGACGACCCGACGGACGGGCGGCGACCCGTCGTCTCCTCCCGCGACGTGACCGAGCGCAAGGAACGCGAGCGGAAACTCCGCCGCCGGGAGGCGATCATCGACGCGGTCCCGGACCCGGTCTGGACCGTCGACACCGAGGCACGCCTCCGGTTCGTCAACCAGTGCCTGGAGGAGGCCATCGGCGCGCCCGCCGAGTCGCTGCACGGGCGGAAGATCGACGCGGTGCTGACCGGGCTCGAGGGGACCTCCGGGGAGACCGCGGGCGAGTTCGATCGCAAGCTCCGGGCGGTGCTCGACGGCGAGCGAGAGGAGGTCCGGACCCGGGTCGAACTCCCCCGCGGGGGCGACCCGGTAGTCCGGGACGTGAAGGCCGTCCCGATAGTCGAGGAGGGCGAGATCGTCGGCGCGGTCGGCGTCAACCGCGACGTCACCGAGCGGGCCGAACTCGAGCGCCAGCGCGAGGAGATGCTCGACCGGATCACGGACATGTTCTTCTCGGTCGACCGGGAGTTCCGGGTCGCCTACGTCTCCCCGAAGACCGAGGCCTGGCTCCGCGAGCACGTCGCGGACGTGCCCGAGGAGGTCGTCGGCGAGGTCATCTGGGACCTGGTCCCCGGGTCGGCGGACAGCGTGATCCACGACCACTACCAGCGAGCGCTGGAGACCCAGGAGCCGGTCTCGTTCGAGTGCCCCTCGCCGATGAACGGCGAGTGGATCAGCGTCCGGGCGTACCCCTCGGAAACGGGGCTCTCGATCTACGTGCGGGACATCAGCGAGCGCAAGGAGCGCGAGCGCCGGCTCCGCGAGAGCGAGGAGAAGTTCCGGCAGCTCGCCGAGAACCTCGACGAGGTGGTGTGGATGACGGCGGGGCCCTCGTGGGACGTCGAGTACGTCAACCCGAAGTACGAGGAGGTGTGGGGCCAGTCCCGCGAGGCGCTGTACGAGGACTGGCACACCTTCGCCGACGCCATCCACCCGGAGGATCGGGAACGGGTCGAGCGCGCGCTCGAGCGGGCGAGCGAAACGGGCGAGTTCCAGGAGGAGTACCGGATCCGGCGGCCCGACGGGACGGTCAGGTGGATCCACGACCGCGGCTACGCCATCGGCGACGGCACCCGCTTCGTCGGCATCGCCGAGGACGTCACCGACCGCAAGCGCCACGAGGAGACGCTCGAGCGGCTCCACGACACCGCCCGACAGTTCATGCAGGCCCGGACCGAGGCGGAGGTCTACGGACTGGTCGCCGAGGCGGCGACCGACGTGCTCGACCTCCCCGCGACGACCATCTACTCGTTCGACCGCGAGCGGAACGTCCTGCAACCGGTCGAGCACGTCGGGGGAGCCGCGGACGCCGGTTCCCCGGACCCGGTCAGCGCCGGGGGCGGCGTGGTCTGGGACGCCTTCTCGGCGGCGGAGTCGCGCTACATCACCGGGCAGGGAGCCCCCGCCGAGGACGGGCGGCGGACCGGGGTGGTGATCCCGCTGGGGAACCACGGGGTCGTCGCCGTGGGGGTCGAGACCGACGCGGCGCTCCCCGACGCCGACGACGAGCTCGCGCACCTGCTCGCGGCCAGCGCCGAGACGGCCCTGGAGCGGACCCGGCGCGAGCGGACGCTCATCGAGCGCGACCGCGCGCTCGCCCGGAAGAACGAGACGCTCGACGAGCTCAACCACGTCAACACGGTCATCCGGAACGCGATCCGCACGGTGGTGCAGGCGTCGACCCACACCGAGACGCTCCAGCGCTTCTGCGAGCGGCTGACCGACGGCGATCGCTACCGGGGCTGTTGCTTCCTCGCCTTCGAGGAGTTCGAGGAGGAGCTGACGCCGGAGGTGTGGACCGGCCTCGACGCCGACTACGTCGACCGCGTCGACGCGCTGGGGGCCGAGTCCCCGGAGGACGCCCTCGCGCGGGCGGCGCTCGCCGCCGACGAGGTGCGGGTCAGCCCGGACCTGCTGGACGACCCCGGCTGGGCCGAACGGCGCGACGCCGTCCTCCCCCAGGGCTTCCACGGGGTCGCGGCCATCCCCGTCCGGAGCCGCGACCTGACGTTCGGCTGCCTGCTGGTCTACGCGCGCAAACCCGGGGCGTTCGCCGAGGAGGAGCGCGACGTGCTGGCGGAAGCGGGATCGGTCGTCGGCCACGCCCTGCTGGGGATCGAGCGCACGGAGTCGACGCTGACCGACCAGACCGTCGAGGTCGAGGTCGGCATCGAGGACGACCGGCTGTTCTTCGGGCGGCTCGCCCGGGAACTGGACTGCGAGGTCGACCTGGCCGGGTGGCTCCCCCGCGACGACGGCTCGATGCTCGCGTTCGTCTCGGTTCCGGACGCCACCGCCGACGCGGTCGAGTCGACGCTCGCGGGCTGGCCCTCCGTCGCGTCGGTCGCCTACGTCACCGAGCACGACGAACAGACCCTCTACAAGGTGACGATGGCCCAGACGCAGTTCACCGACGTGCTGGGCAAGCACGGCGCGATGCTGTGCTCGCTGACCGCCACGGACGCCGAGACCCACTGCACCCTCAAGCTCCCCGACCAGGGCGCCGTCGGCGACCTCATGGACGCGCTGCGCGGGCGGTACGCGACCGTCCGGCTCCGCGCGCGCCGGGAGACCAGCCAGACCACGAGCCGGCAGTCCTTCCAGGCGGACCTGCTCGAGGAGCTGACCGAGCGCCAGCACGAGGTGCTCCAGGCGGCCTACTACGGCGGCTTCTTCGAGTGGCCGCGGGAGAGCACCGGCGAGGCCGTCGCGGACGCGGTCGGCGTCTCGCCGCCGACGTTCCACCAGCACCTGCGGGCCGCCGAGCGAAAGCTCGTCCGGGCCGTCCTGGAGGGGTGAGCGGACGGGCGCACCCCCCGCGGCGGGGGAGCGACCCCACCCCGGCGAAATAAGTGCACCCCGACGCGACACACCCGCGATGTCACGAATCGAGCAGTACGCGGCGGTCGGCCTCTCGCCGACGGTGTGGGGCGCCGAGGAACGGTCGGACATCGAGAAGAACCTCGAGCACATCCACGAGGCGATGTCGGCGGCGACGTGGCTGAGCGGGATGGAACTGCCCGTCAAGCTCGTGGTGATCCCCGAGGGCGCGCTGCAGGGGTTCACCGACGAGGTGATGGACAAGGACCACGCCACCTACCGCGAGGAGATCGCCGTGGACGTCCCCGGCCCGGAGACCGAGCGCCTCGGCGAGTACGCCAAGGAGTTCGAGACCTACGTCGTCGCCTCCGCGAAGGAGAAGGCTCCGGAGTACCCCGAGAAGTTCTACAACACGGCGTTCGTCCTGAGCCCCGACGGGGAGTTGATCCACAAACACCGGAAGCTGACGCCGCTCCTGCCGGTCGAGCGCTCGGTGACCCCCCACGACGTCTGGGACGACTGGAAGGAGCGCCACGGGACCGACCTCGAGGACCTCTTCCCGGTGGTCGACACCGAAATCGGGCGGCTGGGCATCTCGCTGGCGATCGAGGGCGCCTACCCCGAGTACGCCCGCGGGCTGGCGATGAACGGCGCCGAGGTGATGTGCCGGATCGCCTGCCCCGAGCCCCTCGTCGCCAACGGCGCCTGGGAGGTGCAGAACCGCGCCCGGGCGCTGGACAACACCATGTACGTGGTCGCCCCGAACCTCGGGACCTACTACCTGACGCCCGACGCGGAGACGCCGGTCGACACCTTCGGCGGCGGGTCGATGGTCGTCGACCACACCGGCGACGTGATCTCCGAGCACGAGTACGGCGCCGGCAGTTCCTACACCGCGGGCGTGATCGACGTCGAGGGGCTCCGGGAGTACCGCGTGGAGTCGCCGCTGACCAACTGGCTGAAGGACCTCCGGACGGAGTACTGCCGGGCGATCTACGACCGGGACCTCTACCCGAAGAACCTCTGGCTGGACCGCCAGCCCGTCGACCACGAGACCTACGCCGAGGAGGTGACCGAGGCCCGCGTCCAGGACATGATCGACCGCGACATCTGGGTGCCGCCGTACCACCAGCGCGAGGACGACGACTGAGCGCGATTCGCCCGGCGTCGCCGGGATGATCGAGCGCGATTCGCCCGGCGTCGCCGGGCCGATCGAGCGCCGTCCGACATTTATACTCGCCGGGACGTACCGTGTGGGCATGGACCAGGGGACCGGTTGCGGCGACCTCTACGACTGCTACGTGGCGGTGAGCCAGGACGACCTCGCGGCGGCGCGCGAGCGCTGGGCGCGGACCCGCGATGTCGCCGCCGACCGGGACGAGGCGGCAGCGGCGGCGGTCGACGACGCCCTCGACGCCGGGGAGACGGCGACCGCCCGCGAGCGACTCGCGGAACTGGTCTTCGTCGAGGACGACGAACCCGCCCTCGACGGCGCGCTCGCGACCATCTGGGGGACCCTGCTGTACGGCTTCGGCTACGCGGCGGCCCACGTCCTCTTCGTCGGCGTCGACTCCCGCGAGGACGTGAAGGAACGGCTCCGCTGGGCCTACCGGACCGTCGGGGTCGACGTCAGGGCCAGGGAGTCGGTCGAGGGGGTCGAGCGGACGGTGTTCCGCTGCCCCTACCGGAACCTCGGCGCCGACACGTTCGGGCAGCGACGCGTCTGCCACGACGTGCTCGACCGCGTCGACGACGGCTACGTGACCTACCTCGCGCGCCACCGCGACCTGGAGTACGACCGCCCGCGCCCCTGCGCCGGCGGCGAGTGCTGTTACTCGGAGGTCCGCGAGCGGTGAGATGAGCGACGAGCGCGACCGGGGCCGGCGGGTCGGCGGCGGACCCGGTGGCGACCCGGACGACGGCCCGGCTGACCCACCTTCCCACCCCCAGGCCGACGACCACCCCCAGGCCGACGACCACCCCCAAGCCGACGACCACGACCACAGCCACGGGCGGGGGGAGTGGCTCGGTCGGATCGCCGGCGTCTACGACCGCTGGTCGGTCGTCTACGACTGGAACCCCGCGATGTGGCTGGTCAGGCCCGCCCGGGCGCGGGCGGTGGCGTCGATGGGACTGCGCCCCGGCGACACCGTCGTCGACATGGGCACCGGCACGGGCGCGAACCTCCCCCACCTGCGGGCGGCGGTGGGGCCGACGGGGACCGTCGTCGGGATCGACGCCAGTCCGGGGATGCTGGCGAACGCCCGGGCCCGCGTCGAGCGCGCGGGCTGGGAGAACGTCCACCTCGTGCGGGGCGACGTCCGCGACCCGCCCCTCGACGTGGCGGTGGACGGCATCGTCTCCTCGTTCGTGCTGACGATGTTCGAGGACGCCGACCGCCTGGTGGAGACGTGGCTGGCGTACCTCGAGGACGGCGCGCTGGCGACGATCTACGCGAGTCCGAGCGGGCGCTGGTACGGCGCGCCCGTCAACGCCCTCCTCGACGCCTACTGCCGGGTGTTCACCGCGGGCTGGGGAACTGACTTCGGCGAGGCCGGCCCGGGCGAGGTGCTCGCGCGGCGCGGGCGGAAGGCGCGGACGGCACTGACGGAACGCGCCGCCCGGAGCGAGCACGCCGACGCGCTGTTCGGACTCGTGAGCCGGGACACGGGCCACGTCCGCCCGGGAGACGACGGCTGACCGCACCGGGGGAACCCATCGGGCGACGGACCGATCGGCGAGGAGCTTTTTCAGCGGCCTGGCCGAACAGGTGCTCGATGAACAGTCACGCGAACGCGACGGAGCGACGACTCCTGCTGTCGGGCCGGGAGTGGAGCGTCGTCGGCGGCGCGACCGGCCTGGTGGTGCTGAACGTGCTGGTGATGTTCGGGCTCTCGGCGACCCCGCTGGCGTCGGTCACCCGCTACCTCTTCGCGGTGCCGATCGTCGGCGCGCTGGTGTTCGGGGCGGTGATCGTCGGCGGGGAACAGCTCGCCGAGCGCGGCGTCGAGGACGGGAACCTCGGGTTCGCGGTGGCGGGGATGGCGCTGCTGCAGCTGGCGTTCGGCGTCCTGGGCGCGGGCGCCCTCGCGCGGCTGGCGCCCGCGACGCGGGTGACGGCGCTGGTGCTCACGGCGGTCGTCACTGCGGTCCTCACCGCGGTCATCGCAACCTACGTCTACGCCCGGTCGTCGACGACGTTCGAGCACTACGGCACCTGGGCGAACTACGCCTTCCTGGGCGGCCTGGTGGCGATCCTGGTCGGGACGTTCGTCGCCCCGGTGCTGCTGGCTGGCTTCGTGCTGATCTTCCTGGGGTTCCTGCTCAGGCTGGGCTGGGAGATCTGGCGGGTCCGGGACGGACGGGGCGCGTCGGCGACGATGCAGGCGATCGGCCTCTACATCGCCGTCGCCGGCGTGTTCGTCCACGTCTTGCGGCTGGTCGTGCAGATGCTCCGGCGGCGGTAGCGGGCAGCGACGGTAGCGGGCGGCGACGGGTGACAGCGCGCTACTCGGGCAGGGCGTCGAGCAGCGCGTCGACGTCCGCGCGCGTGTTGACCGCGTGGACGGACGCCCGGACGGCCCGCGGCGAGGGGAGCGCGCGGATCTGGACGCCCCGCTCGGCCAGGCGCTCGACCAGCGCGTCGGGGTCGGCGGCCTCGAAGGTGACGAGCCCCGACTCGTACCGACGGGGGCTCAGGAGCCGCTCCTCGCCGAGTTCGGCCTTGAGGTAGTCGGTGAGCTCGCGGATGCGCGCCTCGACGGCGTCGAGACCGATGTCCGTCAGCGTCTCGATCGACGCCTGGAGCCCGACGTACGGCGCGGGCGAGGTGGTCCCGACCTCGAAGCGGTGGGCGCCCGGCTTGTACCGGTAGCCGGTGACGCCCTCCCCCTCGACGCTGCGGTAGCCGATCTGGCGGGGCTCGAACGCGTCGGCGACGCCGTCGCGGACGTAGAGGAAGCCGGTACCCCAGGGCGAGAGCAGCCACTTGTGGCCCGCGGCGGCGACGAAGTCCGCCCCCCACTCGCGGACGTCGACGGGGGTCTGGCCGGGCGACTGGACCGCGTCGACGAGGACGGTCGCGCCGGCGTCGTGGGCCACGTCCACGGCCTCGGCGACGGGCAGGCGCGTGCCGTGGGTCCAGGTGATCGAACTCAGGGTCACCAGCGTCGCGTCCGTGACCGCCGCCGTCAGGTCGTCGAGGTCGAGCCGACCGTCGCGGGTCTCGAGCACCTCGACCTCGAGGCCGTACTGGTCGGCGAGCCGGTCCCAGGGGAGCACGCCGGCGGCGTGCTCGAGGTCGGTCCGGACGACCCGCTCGGTCTCGGCCCAGTCGATCGCGCTGGCGACGCGGTTGATGCCGTCGGTGGTGCTCTGGGTCAGCGCGATCTCCGCCGGAGTCGCCCCGAGCAGGTCGGCCACCGCCGCCCGGGTCTCGACGTAGACGTCCTCGGCGGCGACGTACATCCCCTCGCCGGCGGGCGCCTCGTACTCGTGGTACGCGAGGAACTCGCGGGCGGCGTCGACGACGTGGCGGGGGCTGGGGCCGCTCGCGCCGGTGTTGAGGTAGACGGTCTCGGCGAGGGCGGGGACGTCCGCCCGGAGGGCCTGGAGGTCCATGTCGAGGGGAGCGTTACGCCCCGGCGTCGCCCTCGTCGCGGGCGGCGGCGCGGACGGACTTCCAGGCGAGCACGAGCAGCAGCGACACCAGCAGCGAGCCGACGATGAACTTCAGGAGCCGTTCGACGAACGCGAGGTACTCGTCCGCGAGGTCGCCCGCGTCCTCGATAGTCGCTATCGAATCCATATCCCACCTGTGTGACGGACGCATGAATGTCTGCCGGCGTCGAGCGCGGTCCCGGAGCGACACCCCCGTCGCCACGAGCGTCGTCGACGCCGGCTCAGCCGTCCAGGAAGAGAAAGCCCAGGTAGAGCGTCGTCAGTCCGAGCACGAACGTGACGATCCCGACGACCCCGAGCACCAGGACGGTACCGACCGGGCCGAGGGCGGTTGTCTCGGGCAGGGACTCGATCGCCGCGGGGACGACCGGCGCGAGCAGGCCGACGCCGAGGAAGACGCCCGCCAGGAACGACGCGATGGCGGTCGAGGCGTTCGGGCCGGCGTGCTGGGTGCTCACCCGACCCACCCCCCGACGAAGCCGAGCAGGAACGCGTTCGCGCTGAGGACGACGCTGGCGACGATGGCCAGGTCAAGCCCCCGCTGGGCGAGCGCGTCGTGGCTGCGCCCGAGCGCGGCCAGCAGCCGGATCGCGGCGATCCCGAGCGCCAGCCGGACCCAGACGGCCCCGGAGACCAGCGCGAGCGGGTAGGTGACGGGGTCGAGTCGGGCGACCGCGGACGCGAGCACGACGAGCCACGGCGGCGCCGCCTGGCCGCCGACGCCGATCGCCAGCGCGGCGACGATCCCGTTGAGGGCGACGCCGTAGACGACGGCGGCCCCGGCCGACCCCGCGAAGTAGGTGGGGCTGGGCATCCACAGCCCCAGCGCGATCAGCGTCAGGTAGGTGAGGATGCCGGCGACGACCGGGACCAGCGCCCAGACGAACAGGGTCTGCGGCGAGGCCGCGCCCGCGCTGACGATCAGCAACACCCCGGGGGCGAGCAGCAGCCCCACGCCCATGAGTCCGAAGTAGTGGGGTACGAACTCGCGGGCGCCCCGTGAGGAGGCGAACTGGGTGATCAGCGTCCACCCGAAGCCGCCGACCGTCGCCGTCAGGAGGTAGACCCAGGGGAGTTCGAAGACCGACGCCACCACCGCGGGGTAGCCGACCACCCCGCGGAGCGCGTGGAGCACCCCGCCCGCGACGAGCCACGGGAGCCAGGCGACCACCGTCCCGTGGGTGACCGCCGGGCGCTGGAGGTACAGCAGGGCTGCCACGAACAGCGCTGCCGCACAGAGGCCCGGGAGCGCGAGTTGGGTGAGTGTGACGGAGACGATCATTGGGAGAACCCTGACGAGTGGTGGTTCGAAGTACCGCTCACACGGGCTTAAATTCGCGGCACGTTTTCTCCCGTTGAGGAAGCCGAGCGGGGCGGCTGCGCCGACGAACAGTAACGGAACTTATGTTTTTTCAGGCGCACCTAAAACGCCGATTCGACCGGTTTCGGGCCGCCGAACGTTTAGGCCCGCCAAAACCTATCCAGGAATTGATAATACTTTTCTACCTCGGTCCCCTGTCTACAGACATGGAACTACTGGCGAGTCTCACACTGGTGTTCGTCGCGGGACTGGTCACGGCGCTGGCGACGGGCATCGGCGCCCTGCCGTTCTTCCTCGTCGACGGGTTCAGCGACCGCTGGACCGTCGGCCTGTGGGGGCTCGCGTCGGGGATCATGCTCGCGGCGTCGCTGTTCGGCCTCGTCAACGAAGGACTGGCCGCGGCGGACGGGCAGCCGGAGCTACTCGTCGGCGGCCTGCTCGCCGGCGTCGTGCTGGTCGTCGTCGCCGACCGGGTCATCTCGAGGGTGGACGTCGGCGGCGGAGACCACGACCACGCCGGCCACGACGACCACCAGCACGCCCAGGACGACCACCAGCACGCCCACGACCACGCCGGCACCGCCGACTCCGTGCGGACCGACGGCGGCCACGACGACCACGCCCACGTCGACCCCGAGGCCTTCGCCGAGGGCGACCTGCGGAAGCTCGCGCTGATCTTCGGCGTGCTGACGGTCCACAGCTTCCCGGAGGGCGTCGCCGTCGGCGTCGCCTTCGCCGAACTCGGCTTCGTGAGTGGCATCCCCGTCCTCGGGGTCGCGGTGCCGGTGCTGGCCATCTTCATGACCGTCGCCATCTCCATCCACAACATCCCGGAGGGGCTGGCGATCTCGATCCCGCTGAAGTCGATGGACGTGAGCAACTGGCGGATGGTCGGCGCCGCGGTCTTCTCCAGCCTGCCCCAGCCGATCGGCGCGGTGATCGCCTTCGCGTTCGTCCGCTGGGCGCAGGCGTTCCTCCCGTTCGGCTTCGGGTTCGCCGCGGGCGCGATGATCTACCTCGTGCTCACGGAGTTCGTCCCCGAGGCGCTCGAACACGGCGCGGAGCTCCCCGGCGGCGGCCGTCGCGAACTGGCCGCGGGCGTGCTCTCGGGCGTCGCGCTGATGCTCCCGCTGCTGGCGTTCAGCTGATCGGGCGATTCGAGGCCGTCCGGCGCGAGGACTCGCGTCGGATCCGGCGACCAGTCCTCAGATGGGGAGCTGGTCGCCCCACTTCTCTTTGATCTCCTCGCGGTACTCCGGTGAGGTCTCGGCCACGGGCGGGAACTCCTCCATGCGCTCGTAGGGGATCGTCGCGTCGACGATCGCCCGGGAGTTGAACGGCTGCCGGGCGTCCTCCTCTTTCACGAGGGGATCCAGCGGCGTCGACCAGGTGCGGTCCTGGATCTCGATGTCGGTCGCGGGGTCACACCGCGTCGACATCGCCCACAGCACCTCGTCGAGGTCCGAGGGGTCGATGTCCTCGTCGACGACGACCGTGAACCGGTTGGCGTACGCGCCCGCCCGGGTCTGGGAGGCGACGGTGGCCGCCTGGCGGGCGTGGCCCGCGTAGCGCTGGCGGATGGAGACCACGTTGAACAGCCGCGAGCCGCCGGACTCGTGGCGCCATACGCCCTCGACGTTCGGGACGCCGGCGTTCTTCAGCTCCTGTTTCAGCAGCGAGGAGCGCACCACGGCCGTCATGAAGGTGCACTCCTGGGGCGGCTTGTGCGGCGGCGAGCAGACCAGGATGGGGTCGTCGCGGAAGTACATCCCCTCGACCCGCACGTAGGGTTCGGTCCGGGCGCCGGAGCCGTAGTAGCCCATCCACTCGCCGAACGGGCCCTCGACGCCGCGGTCGTCGGGGTGGACGTGGCCCTCGATGGCGATCTCGGCGTCCGCCGGGATCGGCAGGCCCGTCTCCGGCCCCTCGATGACGTCGTAGGGTTCGCCCCGGATGCCGCCGGCGTAGTCCAGTTCGCTGACGCCCGTCTCGGTCTCAGTGCCGGCGGCGAAGTACAGCCCCGGATCCTGGCCGAAGGTCATCACGACCGGCATCGGTTCGCCGCGCTCGAAGTAGGTGTCGCGGTGGAGGCGACCGTGTTTGCCCGGCGAGATGTAGAGGTAGATCTCGTCGTCGTCGCGCACCTGCGCCCGGTAGGTGCCGAGGTTCACCCAGTCCTCGTTGTCGGGGTCGCGGGTGATGACACACACCGCCGTGCCCATGTAGCGCCCGCCGTCGCGCTCGTGGTGCTTCGGGACCGGAACCTCCGTGAGGTCGATGTCCTCGCCCGTCCGGACGTTCTCCATGACCGGCCCGTCGGTCACCACGTCCGGCGGCAGCCGCTCGACGTCGCTGGTGGCCTCGTCGAAGTCGTCGACGAAGTCCAGGATGTGATCGTACTCGGTCGGCAGCCCCACCGCGAGGGCCAGCCGCTCGACCGAGCCGAGGTGGTTGTACAGCGTGCGATACCCCTCGGGATAGCCGGGGACGTCGTCGAAGAGGATCGCCGGCGACTCCCGGCTCAGTTCCTGCTCGATCATCTCGGAGATGGCGCCCATCTCCAGGTCCCAGTCTGCTCCCTCGAGTTCGAGGAGCTGTCCGCGGTCGTCTACCTCGCGAAGCCACGATCGAAGGCCACTCTGTGTGGTCTGTTGGCTCATACCCCTACCTACGAGGCTGACGATTTGAACTTGTGGTTCTCGGTGCCATGTGTCAGAGAACGTCGCCGCGACATCGGGGGAACCGAGATCGGAGCGTAGAACGGCGGGATCGACGCCGGAATCGGGACGAGAGAGAACGGAAGGAGAGCCAGGGCAGCGAAAACGGAAGGA
>JBDGUA010000061.1:12763-15953 GCA_042216345.1 Haloferacaceae archaeon | reverse complement strand
CCGTGAACTGCAGCCGCAGGAACGCGACGTTCTTCTCCTCGATCTCGTCGATCACCGACTGTTCGATATCGCTTAGGTCGTCATCCGTCATGTTATGGTCGTTGACTGCAAATACGCCCACTGTAAAGACATTGTTGTTTCTCGAAGCGGCGGTGGGTGATTGAAAACTGGATATTCGTAAAATTCTAATCCCCCCGATCCGTGTGTGGGTGTAATGACGTACGAAAACCTCGACGCGAAACTCATCAACGCACTCCTCGGCGACGGGCGCGCCAGCCTCCGGAGCCTCGCCGAGGACCTGGACGTGTCGGTCACTACCGTCTCGAATCACCTCCGCGACCTCGAGGACGAGGGCGTCATCGAGGGCTACACGCCGAAGGTGAACTACGACGCCCTCGGCTACGACGTCACCGCCATCATCCAGATGAAAGTCGAGGGGGGCGCCCTGCCCGACATCACCGAGCGGCTCAACGGCCTCGATCAGATGATCTCGGTCTACGAGGTGACCGGCGACTACGACGTGATCGCCATCGGGAAGTTCCTGGACACCGACGACATGAACCGCCAGATCAAGGAACTCCTCTCGGACGTCGACATCCGCGAGTCCAACACCTCGGTCGTCCTGAACGCCGTCGTCGAGAACGAGCAGTTCGAACTCGACGTCGAGGAGTAGACCGACGGGACGAGTCCCTCGCCCGCCGATGCGGCCTGCGTGACGGGGACGACCGGATGGCGAAACGTTATGTCGTCGCGAGCGGGTGTCACACGGGAACGATGATCAATCCGGTCGGCGCGTTCTACCGCGTCGTGGCAGTCCAGCTGTCCCGCGCTGGACTCATCGACGAGGAGCGCGGGCGGCGAATCGGCGACCTCGCGTGGCCCCGGTTCCTGACGATGTTCGCGCGCTACCTCCAGCGGGTCACCGACGTGGCGATGGTGGGACTCACCATCGGCCCGACCGCGATCGCCGGGCTGGCGTTCGCGACGATCTACTGGGGGCTCGCCAACGGGTTCTCGCTCGGGCTGGTCGGCGGCACCATCAGCCAGGTCTCCCAGCGCTACGGCGCCGGCCAGCACGACCGCCTCGACCTCGCGGTCAAGCAGAGCCTCTGGATCGGGATGGCGATAGCGCTGCCGTTCGTGCTGGCGTTCACGCTCTTCCCCGCGGCGTTGATCGGACTGGTGGGGGACGCCTCCCGATCGGTGGACTACGGGAGCGCGTACCTGGCGGTGCTGGCGCCCGCGCTGACGTTCAACGTCGTCAACCTGGTGTCCAGCCGGACCCTCGCCGGCGCCGACGACACCTGGATCGCCATGTCGGTCCGGACGACCGGCGCGCTGGCGAACATCGTCTTCAACGCCGTCTTCATCTTCGGGCTGGGGATGGGCGTCGCGGGCGCCGCGCTGGGGACCGTCCTCGCGGAGGCGCTCATCACGGCCTGCTTCGCCTACGGGTTCCTCCGCGGGCGCCTGCCGCTGATCGGTGCGTTCCCGGTGACGCTGTCGGTCCGGCGGCCGTACTTCGACCGCGAACTGACAGTCCAGTTGCTGCGGATCACTCCCCCGCTGATGACCCAGAAGCTCGCCCGGGCGCTGGCGGCGTTCCCGCTGTTCGCCCTGATGGCCGCGTTCGGCCCGCTCGTCGTCGCCGCCTTCGAGGTGGGCCGCCGAATGCGCCGGCTGATGCGCTCGACCGCCAACGGCTTCGGGATGGCCGCCAGCAGCCTGGTCGGCCAGGAACTCGGCCGGGGCGACGAACTCGCCGCCGAGGAGTACGCGAGCGACCTCATCCGCTTCTCGGCGGTCATCTACGTCGCCGTCGCGGCGGTGGTGGTCGCGCTGGCCCGCCCGCTGGCGCACGTCTTCACCGACGACCCCGAGGCGATCCGGGCGACGGTGCCGTTCATCCGCGTCGCCGCGGTCAGTTTCGTCGCCATGGGCGTCGACTACAGCTTCACGGGGATCCTCAAGGCCGCGGGCGACAACCGCTGGTCGATGTACAGCCGGCTGGTGAGCCAGTACCTCGTGCTGATCCCGCTGACCTTCCTCGGGACGGTGACACCGCTCGGCGTGACCGCGGTGTTCGCGGGGATGTTCCTCGAGCCGGTCTCCTCGGGGGTGATCACCGGCCGGCGGGTCGTCTCCGGAACCTGGAAGCGCGTCAGTCGCGCGCACCGGCCGGAGGCCGTGGACGACTGATCAGGTGGAGACCGTCGACGACTGATCATTCCGAGGCCGTCGACGACTGATCGGCTGCAGGCGAGCTCACTCGGAGAGCGGAACCTCGGCCTCGAGTTCGAGTCGGAGGTCCGGCGCCGCCAGCGCCTCGACGCCGACGGCGGTGTGTGCCGGGTACGGTTCGGCGAAGGTCTCCCCCCAGACGTCCTTGTACGTCCCGAAGTCCGCCTCGATGTCGGTGAAGTAGCTGGTCACTTTCGCCACGGACGCGAAGTCCTCGTCGACCGCCTCGAGGACGACGCCCACGTTCGCGAAGGCCTGTCGGGCCTGGGCCTCGAAATCGTCTCCGACCGGGTCGCCGTCCACGGTTCGCCCGACCTGCCCCGACATGTACAGCGTCCCGTCCTCGACCCGGGCGTGGCTGTACAGCCGGTCCGTCGGGTCGTACAGGCCTTCGGGGTTGATCACGACCATGCGTCGGTGTGGTCACCACGAACGATAAAATGACACCCCGAGGGTAGTGCGTCCAATAGACTTGCACGCCAACGGGCCCGGCGCCGCGAGAAGCGAAGCGAATCGACGGTCGTGGCCGCAGATGGTCTCCGTGGCCGCCGTCGCGGTCAGCGGATGTTCTCCGCGACGTCGTCGATGTCAGAGCGGCAGAAGGGACAGCGATAGCGCGTGTCGAAGCCGGTCGTCTGCGCGACGGTCTTGGTCTCCAGTTCGTGCATCCCCACGTCCCGACCGCACTCGGAACACTGGACTTTTGGCATGGTTCGTGGTAGACAAACACAATGATAAAGTCCCCCGGGTCGACCAACCGTTTGCCCCGAAAAAAGATTCAATAACGGTTGCGGTCCATAGGACAGCGAACAGTCGGCGCGTCTTCGTCGGGGGATTTTCCAGGCGAAACCAAGGAGTGTTGGTCGTCGAATGTGGGTACGTTGCGTGTCGAATTTGGGGCAGGGTGGTCCGGCTGGAGTGGAGCCGGATCAGATCGGATCAGAGCAGA
>JBDGUA010000061.1:0-12663 GCA_042216345.1 Haloferacaceae archaeon | reverse complement strand
TTGGGGCAGGGTGGTCCGGCTGGAGTGGAGCCGGATCAGATCGGATCAGAGCAGAGCAGATCGGATCAGAGCAGATCAGAGCAGATCGGATCAGAGCAGAGCAGAGCAGATCCGTTTCGACGGACAGGCAGAGACGACGCGGGCGAACTCACTCGAAGTCGTCCTCGAAGACGAAAGTCCCGTCGCGCTGGACGACCTCGCCGTCGATCTCGATGAACGAGTCCTCGGACATGTCGACGATCATGTCGACGTGTTCGGCGGATTCGTTGCGCTCGTTGTCCTCGCCGACGCACTCCTCGTAGGCGCTGCCGACGGCCATGTGGACGGTGTCGCCCATCTTCTCGTCGAACAGCATGTTCGAGGTGAACCGGTCGATGCTGCGGTTCATCCCGATGCCGAGTTCGCCGAGGTAGCGGGCCTGCTCGTCGGTCTCGAGGATGCTCGTGAGCAGGTCCTCGTTCGTGGCGGCGCTGTGGGAGACGACCCGCCCGTCCTCGAAGCGGAGGCGGACGTCCTCGATCTCCTGGCCCTTGCGGTACAGCGGGAGGTCGAAGTGGACCGCGCCCTCGACGCTGTGTTTGACGGGGGCGGTGAAGACCTCCCCGCCGGGGAGGTTCTTCTCGCCGTAGTCGTTCAGCGTCGTGTTGCCCGCGATGGACATGGTGAGGTCGGTCCCCTCGCCCGAGACGATGTGGACCTCGTCGGCGTCGTCCATGATCTCGACCATCTGGGCCTGGAACTCCCGCTGGGCGTCCCAGTCGAGGGAGACGGCGTCCCAGACGAAGTTCTCGTAGGCCTCGGTGCTCATGCCCGCCAGCTGGGCGTGGCCGGCGCCCGGGTACTGGGTCAGACACCAGCGCGTGGCGAGCCGTTCCTGCTGGACGGGCTGGTGGGCGCGCCGGTAGGCCGCCTCCTGCTCGGAGGGGACGTCGCTCTTCTCGACCGCGTTGGCCCCGCCGCGGGCGATGATGACGACGTCGGAGGCCTCGTAGAGGGCCTGCTCGTGGTCGGCGGTCTCGAACGCCTCGGCGTTGCGCTGGTAGGCCCGGGCCGCGCGCTCGGAGTTGTTGAGGTAGACCGGCGTGGCGCCGCGGTCGGCCACCACCTCGTGGAGCGCGACCGCAAGGTCCTCCGCGACCGGCGGCATGCTGATGACGACGTTGTCCCCCTGCTGGACGCCCGTCGAGTGGTCGACGATGATCTCCGCGTGTTCGCGAATTCGCGGGTCCATACGGGTGCTCCGTCCGGGGCGTGCAAACGCGTTTCGATGGCGGGGATCGCTCCCCGATTGGGAAGGATTACCACCGTTTCTCGTGGAGCGTCAG
The DNA here is from genome assembly GCA_042216345.1 of Haloferacaceae archaeon. GTDB lineage: Archaea > Halobacteriota > Halobacteria > Halobacteriales > Haloferacaceae > JBDGUA01. The sequence goes on along the minus strand of JBDGUA010000061.1, from coordinate 11,338 downwards.
ACGCACTCTACGTGGAGATTGTGGGCGGTAGAATCGCTCTCCAGGCGAAAGAGGAGGGTTCGGACGAGGGGCGTCTAACGTGGCGACGGGAGGTGGACGGACGCTGGCGACGGGCGACGGGAGGTGGACGAACGCTGGCGACGGGCGACGGAAGGTTGACGGACGCTGGCGACGGACGATGAACGAGCGATTACTCCTCGTCGCGCCAGGTGTCCGGAACCTCGATCACGTAGCGACCGTCCTCCTGCAGCGAGATGATGTACTCGTCCCGGTCGTACAGTTCCATCAGGTTGAGTTCGTACTGGCCGGGGTTGACGATCTTGATGCTCTCGAACTGGTCGTTGAGCTCCTCGCGGAGTTCGTCGAGGTCGGGCCGGTCGTCGGAGGACGGCTCGACGATGGTTCCGTCGGCGTCCGGCGGCGGTTCCGCGTCGGGGGAGTCGGAGCCGGTCGAGGCCTCCGGGGTTTCCGTCGGCTCGGCGACGTCCCGTGCGGCCGCCGAGAGTTCTTCGTTGCTGACGACGCCGCTCCGGGCGTCCGCCTGGGCCCGGTCTTCGCGGTCCTCGTCGGAGGGGGGTCCGTCCGCGGCATCGACGGTCCCGGAACGGGCCGAAGGCTCACCGGTGCCGGAACTGCCCGCCGTATCGCCGGTGCGGGGTCGGGTGGCCTCAGTGTCGCCTCCGGACGGCGACGAGCCCTCCTCGGCTCCACTCGAAGCGGTGGGGTCCGGCCACTCGGCCGGTGCCGGCTCGGAATCCGGGCTGTCGGAGTCGGCGGTCGCACCCCCGGACTCGGAAGTGGACCCTTCGGACTCAGCAGTGGACCCCTCGGACTCGGCGACGTCGGCCGCCTCCGGGTCGTTCGAGGAGAAGCGGTCCCGAACCGCGGCGCCGGCTCTGGCCGCCGCGTCGGTGAAGGTCCCCCGGTCCGGCGGGTCCGGATCCGGGGGATCCCCCGCGGGCTCGCCGTCGGCTCCGTCGTCGGTGCCGGCCGGGCGGAACTGGAACTTGTTCCCCCCGCAGTCCGGACAGCCCGACAGCATCTCCTTGGAGCCGTCGGCGAACGTTCGACCGCAGTTCGTGCACTGGTGGGGCATTGGGCTACCTGCGCGAGACGAGCGCGCTGATCAGATCCTCGTCCTTGTGGAGCGTCTCGATCTGGTTGGCCGGCCCGATGACCGTCAGTTTCTTCGTCGACTGGCGGCCCATGAGGCGGTCGAGGATCGACTGGTCGGCGGCCTCAGATCGGGGATAGGTCTCGATCTCGATGCCGTTGAACTCGTCCGGGCTGATCTCGGTCATCGTGACCTCGATCAGCTTCGACTCCTCGTCGGGGGAGAGCCCCTCCTCGAGGATGACGATGTTGCCGTCGCGGACGCCGTCGAGGATCAGGCGGATCTTCTCCATGCTGGTCATTCCGTCCATGCGGGCGCCGCTGATCAGGTCGATCTGGACGCCGTCCCGGTCGGTGTTAGTCGCTTCCGGCATGGTTATCCGAAGTACTCCGCGATTTTCTCGTACACTTCGTCCATGTTGTCGCCCTCCAGCGCCGACAGCGGGACGGTCTCGTGCTGCGGGAACGCGTTGGAGATGCGCTGGACGTTCGACTCCTCGAGGTCGACCTTGTTGGCGAAGATCAGCACCGGGAGGTCCTGGCTCTCGATGATGCCGATCAGCATGGTGTTGACCTGGGTGAAGGGGTCCTCGGTGCTGTCGAGCACGTAGATGACGCCGTCGACGTCCTCGCGGAGCCAGTGCATGGCCTCGGCGACCCCCTCGGTCGCCTCCCGGGAGCGCCGCACCGCGTCCTCCTTCTCCATGTCGTCGAGGAACTCCTTGTAGTCGACCTTGGTCGTCACCCCGGGGGTGTCGACGATGTCGATGGTGACCTCCTTGCCGTTTCGCTCGATCGACACGTCCTCCTTGCGCCGGGCGCGGCGCGTCTCGTGGGGGATGTGGCTCTCGGGACCGACGGCGTCGCCGGTCCAGTCGCGGGCGATCCTGTTGGCGAGGGTCGTCTTGCCGGCGTTCGGGGGCCCGTAGATACCGATGCGCTTGGGCTCGTCGGCGGAGAACAACCGTTCCGTGACCTGTGATATGCTGTCTCGTAGATTCGTTAGCAGTCCCATCCGTGTACCTCCCGCTCCTCCCGTCCGAACCGGAGGGCGTATGCCCGGAACAGTGCCCCGTATACACTTAAGCACTACGTCAGACACGGTGGCCCGCTTCGACCCTGTTCACCCCGGGAACCGCGCCGGGCGGACGTGCGGGGGCACGCAGAGTCTTATCGTGGGACGGAATCTCCTCAGCGAGGAGCCCCACTTCAGGTCCAACCGAAAAGTCACCCTTAGCCCCTTTACAGAGTCAACAGAGTGATTTCAGAGTCGAAATAAAGGGGATGAAGAAGTCACTTTTCGAGACGAGGCCAGGGCGCGCCACAGGTGGGGGGTTCGTGGCCGGCGGAGTGGCCCGCTGGCGACACGATCTCCCGGCAACGGATTCGAGTCGACGAGGATTCGGGGGAACCGCACACCACCCCCACCCCTTCGTTTCAGGTGGAACACCCCAGCACCGAGTCGTCCACGCGGTGAACCACCCCGTCCAACTAGGTCGAACGGCCTCCTCTAGGGGTGAGAAAGAGCGAAAACAAGCCCCTTCTCCCCAGTACGGGTACTGTTCAACGAATGGGGTAATAAAACTTCGTCATCGCCGTGGCGGTTTCTACCCCCGCCTGGTTGTGTGGCGTTCCACCTGAAACGAAGGGGTGGGGGGTCCGGCTCCTCGTCCCGCCAGATCCAGTGGCCACCCATCGAGATACGGCTCCGGTTCTACGACCGTCGGTTCGTGATCCTGCCGATAGGTGGGCAGCTCTCGTTACTCCCGTGAACCCGTCGAGCCGACGTGCTGGGTCATCGGAGTAGTCTCGCTCCGTGCGGACTTCCAACACTTCGGTGTCCTCGCTCCTACCGTTCGTCCGATCGTTGACCTCGCTTCTCGCGGACGTGCCACGGCGACCGCGACATGACATCCCGGGCACGACGGCATCATCACGACGGCCCCGGTACGACGCCTCCCGCAGGACCCCCTGCAAGACAATACTGATGCGACGATACCGACGATGCCCCGACGACGACACCGACACGCCAACACCGACACGCCAACACCGACACGCCGACACCGACTCAACGACTCCTCACGCGGGTAGAACATCCCGAATCGGAGGCGTTCGGTCGGCGTTCGGCCCCGGGGGGTCGACAGATCGGTCTCGCACTCCGGCTCTCCACGGTAAGACAACAACACTCTGATATTTCATCTTGCTTTCCCGAAGAGATACATTTTTGTTCCACGTGTCCCTCTGCTTCGTCTGCATCAGTTGGACGATCCCGAACACTCACCCGGAGGCGTTTTCGAGTCCTTCGGGCCTCTCGGATGGGTTTTCGACGATCGTCGGGGTCTGCTCCACCTGAAACTAAGGGGATTGTCATGGACGAGGACGACACACGATCGGACGACCGCCCCCCCACGTCGGGGGAGGTCGACGGGGGAAGCGACGGGGGGAGCGACGGACAGAGCGACGGGAACGCCGAACCGATCGGGGGCGACGAGGGAGCACCCCCCGACGGTCGTGGGAGCGCCAGCCCTCGCCAGGACCCGGACGGGGCCAGGGCGGGGGGATCCGGGCGCGCGGGCGAACTTGAGCGGCCACCGACCGGCGAGGAGGCGCCGGACCAGGGTGACGTCAGCGGTGCCGAGGCCGATCTCCAGTCCAACGGGGACGTCGCCGTCGACGCCGCCGTCCAGCAGAACGGCCGGAGCGACGGCCAGGGGGCGGACCGCATCGGCGTCGACCTCGACGAAGTGGTCCTCGACGACCTGGGCGAGAGCGACGGTGAGGAGAGCAAGGGGCTGTTCGACGATCTGCTCGCGGGCGAGCCGATCTTCGAGAACAAGGAGGTGCTCCGCCCCTCGTACACGCCCCACGAGCTGCCCCACCGGACCGACCAGATCAACCAGATGGCGACGATCCTCGTCTCCGCGCTGCGGGGCGAGACGCCGTCGAACATTCTGATCTACGGCAAGACCGGGACCGGCAAGACCGCCAGCGCGAAGTTCGTGAGCAAGGAACTGGAGTCGACCTCCCAGAAGTACGACGTCCCCTGCGAGGTGGAGTACATCAACTGCGAGGTGACCGACACCCAGTACCGCGTCCTCGCCCAGCTGGCCAACAAGTTCATCGAGAAGAACCAGACGCTGATCGAGTCGAAACTCGAGGACCTCCGCGGGCTTCGCTCGCGCGTGCACGAGAACAACGCTACCCTGTCCGAGACTGGTTTCGCCTCGATGGAGACCCTCGAGGAGCGCATCGCGTCGCTGGAGACCGACCTCGAGGAGACCGAGCAGGTGCCGATGACCGGGTGGCCGACCGACCGGGTCTACGAGGCGTTCTTCGACGCGGTCGACTACCACGAGCGCGTCGTCGTGATCATGCTCGACGAGATCGACAAGCTCGTCGAGAAGTCCGGCGACGACACCCTCTACAACCTCTCGCGGATGAACTCCGAACTCGAGAACTCCCGGGTGTCGATCATGGGGATCAGCAACGACCTGAAGTTCACCGACTTCCTCGACCCCCGGGTCAAGTCCAGCCTCGGCGAGGAGGAGATCGTCTTCCCGCCCTACGACGCCACCCAGCTCCGCGACATCCTCCAGCACCGCGCCGACGTCGCCTTCCAGGGGGGCGCGCTGACCGAGGACGTGATCCCGCTGTGTGCGGCCTTCGCTGCACAGGAACACGGCGACGCTCGCCGCGCGCTGGACCTGCTGCGGACCGCCGGGGAACTGGCCGAGCGCAGCCAGTCCGACACCGTCGAGGAGGCCCACGTCCGGAAGGCCCAGGAGAAGATCGAACTCGACCGGGTGGTCGAGGTGGTCCGGACGCTCCCGACCCAGAGCAAGATCGTCCTGTTCGCGATCATCCTCCTGGAGAAAAACGGCGTCCGCAACATCAACACCGGCGAGGTGTTCAACATCTACAAGCGCCTCTGCGAGGAGATCGACGCCGACGTGCTCACCCAGCGCCGGGTGACCGACCTCATCTCCGAACTCGACATGCTCGGCATCGTCAACGCCGTCGTCGTCTCGAAGGGTCGCTACGGGCGCACGAAGGAGATCTCCCTCTCGGTCCCGATCGAAGAGACCGAGGCCGTGCTGCTGTCGGACTCGCGCCTCGGCGACATCGAGAACGCCCAGCCGTTCGTCCAGGCCCGATTCGACAACTGACGATCCTCGACGGGTCCCCTCGGCCACCTCCGGCGTCTTCTCGTCGACCACCGAACATCTCGCGAAGAATCCTGACCGTCGTCCCGGAGAATCCTGACCGCCGTCCCGAAGAACACCGACCGCCTCCCTGGACTACGTCGCTCGCGCGAACGCTGCGGATCCCGCTCCCGCCGCCTGCCCCGCGTGAATCGCCCCGCCGAGACCCTGGCCCATCCCGAGCGTCGCGTGGCCGGTCGACACCGCCATCGCCTGCCCGGAGAAGATCAGGCGGATCCAGCCGAGCCACGGCACGCGGAGCCGTGCGATGCCGACGATCCAGGCCGGCTGGACCGGGCTGCTGATCCCGCTGACCTGGTCGTAGGCCGGGTTGGCGTCGCCCTTCGTGATGAACCCGGCGTGGGGGGCCGGACAGTAGGGCATCTCCTCGCAGTTGTCCGCGCCGCCGACGTAGTTGGGGTTGGCCTCGTCGTACCAGTTCTCCCCGTCAGAAACCCAGAACCGGGCGCGGTGGATCACGGGCGGGCCGTGCCACTGGGGGCTGTCGTAGACGATCACCGTCCCGTAGGAGCCGAACTGCCGGTAGCCGGTCCCCTCGGCGACGTCGAAGGGGACGACGCCGGTGTTCTGGACCGCGGCGTCGGGGGCGAACCGCCCGGGCTCGGTGATGAACACCAGGTCGCCCTTGGTCATGTGGGGCTCCATGCTCCCGCTCTCGACGGCGACCATCGGCGGCCACACTCCCGAGATGGCGAACAGCAGGAGACCGACCGCGGCGACGGTGAGCACGCTGGTCAGCACTTCGCGGGCGACGAACAGGGGTCCACTCTCGGCGGTCCGTACGCGCGTCAGGAACGAGTCGTCCGCCGCTCCCTCCCGCGGGGAGCGACCGTCGCCTGCTCTCATCACTCCGGGTTGACAGTCCCGGCGTTTGAAGCTTCTGGCTTCGGGACCGTCGGTGCTCCGGGCCGACGGGTCGCGGACGCGCCCGCTCCTCCGAATTTCCCCGATCGACCCCTACTCCAGCCGGCCCGTACGCGCTCCGCTATCCTTTTCTCGCGGCCCGTCCACAGCGTGGGTGTGCCGCTGGAGACGCCGACGCGCATCGTCCGGGAACTCGCCACCCGCGGCTACAACGCCGATCGGGAGGCGGTCACGCTGCTCGCCAGCGCGAAGAACCCCGCGCTCGCGCTCGAGGCGGCGGTCGATCACGCCCCGGACGACGCCCTCCGACTCACCGTCGAGCACGTCCGCGCCGTCCTCGATGGGGTCGGCGCCGCCGACGCGCCGACGGTCCAGTCCGACGCCGGTGCCGCCGATGCCGAATCCGGCGATGCCGACTCCGGCGATTCCGCTGATTCCGCCGATGCCGACTCCGGCGATTCCGCTGATTCCGCCGATTCCGCCGATGCCGCCGAAGCCGCCGACGGTTCGGGACTCGCTGCGGCGGGGGCCCCGACCGACGCTCCGGCTACGGCAGCCCCGTCAGACCCCTCTGTTTCCAGTCGAGACCCCGATGCTGAATCACGAAATGGCGATGAATCGACTCCAGGTGAAACTACGGTGTCGTCGGCCGCCACGCCGACCCCGGGTACGCCCGGTGACGCCGGGTGGCGCCGCGACCCCGACCCCTCGAAGCGCTCGCTCGAGATCTCGGGCGACATCACGGGCCAGTCGACCGGGACGGGCGAGTACGACCAGTTCGTCCAGACGTTCCGGGACCGCTACGAGCGCCTCTCGAAGCAGCTGCGCGGTCGGGTGAACCACCGGCCCGCCGGGAAGGTCGGCCAGATGCCGGGCGGCAGCGACGCCGCGATCATCGGCCTGGTCAACGACATCCGGTCGACGGCGTCGGGCCACTGGCTGATCGAACTCGAGGACACCACGGGAACGTTCCCCTGTCTGGTGATGAAAGACCGGCAGTTCGCCGGCCTCGTCGACGAACTCCTGCTCGACGAGTGCATCGCCGTGGAGGGGACGACCGCGGACGACCAGGGGATCCTCTTCGTCGACAGCCTCTACTTCCCGGACGTGCCCCGGACCTACCAGCCCTCCACCGCGGACCGACACGTCCAGGCGGCGCTGGTCTCGGACGTTCACGTCGGCAGCCAGGAGTTCCACGCCGAGGCCTGGGAGCGCTTCGCCGACTGGCTCCACACCGAGGAGGCCCAGCACGTCGAGTACCTGCTCATCGCCGGCGACATGGTCGAGGGCGTCGGCGTCTACCCGAACCAGGACGAGGAACTCGACATCATCGACATCTACGAGCAGTACGAGACGTTCAGCGAGCGCCTGAAGGCGGTCCCCGGCGACCTGGAGATCGTGATGATCCCCGGCAACCACGACGCCGTCCGGCTGGCCGAGCCCCAGCCCGGCTTCGACGAGGAGCTCCGGGAGATCATGTCCGCCCACGACGCCCGGATCACGGGCAACCCCTCGACGGTGACCCTCGAGGGCGTCTCGGTGCTCATGTACCACGGCGTCTCGCTCGACGAGGTGATCGCGGAACTCCCCGCGGGGAAGGCCTCCTACGACGAGCCACACAAGGCGATGTACCAGCTCCTGAAGAAGCGCCACGTCGCCCCCCAGTACGGCGGCCACATGCGCCTGGCCCCCGAGAAGAAAGACTACCTCGTGATGGAGGAGGTCCCCGACGTCTTCCACACGGGCCACGTCCACAAGCTCGGGTGGGGCAAGTACCACAACGTGGTCGCGGTCAACTCCGGCTGCTGGCAGAAGCAGACCGACTTCCAGAAGTCCGTCAACATCGACCCCGACGTCGGCTACGCGCCCATCCTCGACCTGGACACGCTGGACATGACCGTCCGGAAGTTCACCTAGGGCTGGTGTCCTCACTCCCTCGGGCGTTCGGCGACTCCGAGCGCCAGCGATAGCGGGTCGTCTCGCGGCCCTCGAACCGGGGGCCGCTCCCGACGTTCTCGAAGCCGGCGGCCTCGACGGCCCCGGCCAGGTCCTCCTCCCCGAGGGGCAGCAGTAGCTCCACGTCCATCCCCTCGCGCCGGGCGAACCCCAGCGGTTCCGCCAGCAGTCGCTCGCAGGCGTCGGGGTCGCCCGCGAGCTGGGTGACGTGGACGACGTCGTCGCGGGCGTCGTAGCTGACGAACCCGAGGAGGTCGGCCCTCTCGGTCGGCTCGTCCAGTCGGGGCTCGCCGTCGGCGGCGTCGCCAGGGCTGTTGTCGGCGGTGTCGTCAGGGACGTCTGCGGCGTCGCCAGCGGCGTCGCCAGGGCCGTCGCGCACGCCGTCCGTCTCGCGCTCGGCGACGCGGACCGTCCGGTCGTGGACGAGGTTGCGTATCACGTCCGCGGGCACGTCGGCGAGCGTCGCCAGCGCCTCGGCGTCGGCCTCGACCGCGTCGCGGAGTTCCATACCACTCCCCGGGTCTCCGCGGACCTAAATCCAAGGGTCGTTCGTGCGGGTCGGGCGCGATCCCCCGCCAGCGGCCCCCTGGCCGCCGTCGCGAGTGGACACAGTTATACCGACCCCTCTGCTACGACTCCCCATGTCTGATCACGCTGTCGAATCGCACACAGTGGAGGCGGTAGAGCGATGCGCGTAGTCGCGAAGTTCGGGGGGACCTCACTGGGCAACGGCGACCGGATCAACCGGGCCGCCGACTCCGTGGCGAAGGCCGTCGAGGAGGGCCACGAGATCGCCGTCGTCGCCAGCGCGATGGGCTCGACCACCGACGACCTCCTCCAGGAGATCCGCTTCGAGGCCGGCGACCGCGACCGCGCCGAGATCGTCTCGATGGGCGAGCGCACCTCGGTGCGCATGCTGAAGGCCGCCCTCTCGGCCCGCGGGGTCAACGCGAAGTTCATCGAACCCGGGAGCGACGAGTGGCCGGTCATCACCAACGACCTCGGCGAGGTCGACGTCGAAGCCACCCGCGAACGCGCGGCGAACCTGGCCGCCGACCTCGACGACGTCGTCCCGGTCATCACCGGCTTCCTGGCGCAGAACCACGAGGGCCAGATCACCACCCTCGGCCGCGGCGGCTCGGACACGACCGCGGTGATGCTCGGCAAGTACATGGACGCCGACGAGGTCGTCATCGTCACGGACGTCGAGGGCGTCATGACCGGCGACCCGCGGGTCGTCGAGGGGGCGCGCAACGTCGGCGAGATCACCGTCGACGAGCTCCGGAACCTCTCGTTCCGCGGCGCCGAGGTGATCGCGCCGAGCGCGCTCACCTACAAGGACGAGGACATGGACGTCCGCGTCGTCCACTACCAGCACGGCGACCTGCTCACCGGCGGCACCCGCATCGAGGGCAAGTTCGAGAACCTGATCGACATGCTCGAGTCGCCGCTGGCGTGCATCACCGTCGCCGGGCGATCGCTGCGCAACCGACCGGGCATCCTCGCCCAGCTCTCGAACGCGCTGTGGGAGGCCGACATCAACATCGACTCGGTTGCCTCGGGCATGGACTCGGTGACCTTCTACGTCGAGGAGGCCAACGCCGAGGAGGCCGAGGCGGTCCTGCACGACCAGGTCATCGAGGACGACACGCTCTCGTCGGTCACCGTCGAGGACGGCATCGCCGTCGTCCGCGTCACCGGCGGGGAACTCCCGAACCGCCCGGGCGTCATCCAGGAGATCGTTCAGCCGCTGGCCGACGCCGGCATCAACATCCACGACCTGATCACCTCGGCGACCTCGGTCGCCATCTTCGTCGCCTGGGACGACCGCGAGGACACCCTCGAGATCGTCCAGAACGAGTTCTAGCTCGGGTCTTCGACCCCACTTTCGGCCTTCACCGTCCCTCGTAGAGCCGCGAGCCGATGCGCTCGGGCAGCCCCGCCTCGGCGACCGCCGCAGCCACCGCGTCGACGTCGTAGTCGACCCTGCGCTCCTCGACCGACGGCTCCTCGAGGTCGACGACCGCGTAGGCCGCCCGGGGGTCGCCGTCCCGGGGCTGGCCGACGCTCCCGGGGTTCATGACGATCCCCTCGTCGAAGACTTCGTGGCCCTGGACGTGGGTGTGGCCGGTGACGAGGACGTCCTCGTCGCCGAGCATCCCCGGCCCGAACTCCTCGGGGTAGGTGTAGCGGTCGGGGTCGTCCGGGTGGCCGTGGACGAGCTTCACCCGCCCGTCGGCGACGGTGCGGGTCTCCGGCAGCCCGTCGAGCCAGGCGAGGGCGTCGCCGTCGAGCTGCTCCCGGGCGTGGGCGACGCCGGCCCGGGCCATGCCGTTGAACCGGAAGGCGGTGTCGGCGGCGACGGCGCGGTCGTGGTTGCCCGCGACGGTCGGGATCCCGCGCTCGCGGACCATCGCGACGCAGTCGGCCGGCCAGGGGTTGTAGCCGACGACGTCGCCCGCGCAGACCAGCCCGTCGACCGCGGGCAGGTCCGCGAGGACCGTCTCGAAGGCGACCCGGTTGGCGTGGACGTCCGAGAGCACCCCCAGTTTCATGTCGCGCCGTTCGGGCGCGAGGCCCCTCAGTCCTTCGCCCGGATTCACGACCGACGGAGGCGCGGCGCGACGCGGAAGGGTGGCCCGCCGGCGTGCGCCAGTGCGCTCACTCGATGTGGATCGCCGGGCGGTTCGGCTCGGCCTTCCGCCCCAGGTCGTCGCCCTCGTCGCGGGCCCGCCGTACCGTCACGTCGGCGCCGAACTCGTCGGCGAAGAGCCAGCGCGCCCGCTCGAGGATCGCCAGTTCGTCGTCGCCGTCGACGACGGGCTCGAGCCCGGGCTGGCGATCCGCGAGCGTCGCGGCGTAGTCGGCCGCCGCCTCGCCGTGGGCGCGGATGGCCTCCTCGTCCATGAGCCGCCCGACGAGCGCCTCGTTCGGGTCGGCCTCGCGCGCGAGGTCGTACGCGCGGAACTTCCACGCGGGGGCGACGACGAGTTCGATCCGCTCGGGCGCGTCGATGTCGACGACCTCGGTGATGTCGCGCACGTCTTCGAGGGTGGAGGCGACGAGCTGGCGCTCGATGCAGTACTCGCTCACGTCGTACTCGGGGGTGGGCCAGCGCGCGGTCGCCAGCGGGCCGTCGCCGTCGAGGAGGTTCCACAGCTCCTCGCCGAGGTAGGGGGTGA
>JBDGUA010000051.1:5707-16028 GCA_042216345.1 Haloferacaceae archaeon | reverse complement strand
GCGAGAAGTCCCTGACCGCGCTGGCGTTCATCTTCGCCATCCAGCGGCACAACCCCGCGCCGTTCTACGCGCTCGACGAGGTGGACGCGTTCCTCGACGCCGCCAACGCCGAGCGCGTCGGCGAGATGGTCGACGACCTCGCGGGCGAGGCCCAGTTCGTCGTCGTCTCCCACCGGTCGGCGCTGCTGGAGCGCTCCGAGCGCGCCATCGGCGTGACCATGCAGGGCGACAACGTCAGCGCCGTCACCGGCATCCAGCTGACCGACGACGGCGACCTCGAGCCGGACGGGGAGGTGACCGCGGATGACTGACCCCCTGGAGGACGGTATCCCGGGGCTCGGCGAGCCCGCCGCCCCCGACGTGGACGAGGGCGTCTCGACCGAGGCGCTGCTGGCCGAGCGCGGGACCACCGAGGGCGACGACGCGAGCGACGGCGCCGGCGACGGACCGACGGTCGAGGCGACCGCCGGCGACCGAGACGCGGACGACGGTCCCGGCAGCGAGGACGACGAGGTCGAACCGGTCGAGGTACTCGTCTCGCTGGCGAAGTCCGGCGAGATCGACCCCTGGGACATCGACATCGTCGAGGTGACCGACGCGTTCCTCGACCACCTCGACCGGAGCGACCTGCGGACGTCCGGTCGGGCGCTGTTCTACGCGAGCGTCCTCCTGCGGATGAAGAGCGACGAACTGCTCGCGCCGGACGAGGAGGAACCCGACGACCCGGAGCCGTGGGAGGCCGCGATGGAGGGCGGTGCGCCCGAGGAGACCGTCCCCGGCTTCGACCCCGTCGACGCCCTCGAGGACGAGATGGAGCGCCGCCTGGAGCGCAAGTCCACCCGCGGGTCGCCGGAGACGCTGGACGAACTCGTCCGGGAGCTCCGGGAGGCCGAGCGCGGCTCGTGGTGGAAGGAGTCCCGCGAGTACGACACCAGCGGGTCGCCCTCGGGGTTCTCCCGGGGGACGCAGACGCTGGACTACCGCACCGGCGACGACTTCCGGATGGACGGCGAGCCCGGCGAGGACGACGTCACGGGGACGACCCACGACGAGGACATCGAGTCACAGATTCGGGACGTGAACGAGACGCTCCGCACCCACTACGACGCCGGTCGCGAGGAGGTGCTGTTCGCGGAGGTCCGCGAGGCCGGCGGCACCACGGTGACGACCTACCTAGCGCTGCTGTTCCTGGCGAATCGCGGTGAGGTCCACCTCCAGCAGGACGAGCTGTTCGGCGACCTCTGGATCCAGGATCCCACCGCGGCCAGGGCCGCGGACGAAGCGATCGCCGACTGATCGCTGGCGGACTGATTGCTGGCGGACGAAGCGGTCGCGGACTGATCGCTGGCGGACTGATCGGGGCGACGCCGGCCCTCAGGAGACCGGGAGCCAGTCGGTCTCGATGTCGGCGTCGCGGAAGCGCCAGCGCTGGGCGAAGCCCTCCGGCCCCGATCGGTAGCGGACCACCGCGTCGAACAGCGGCTCGAGCGTGTCCAGCGTCGACTGGTCGGTCCCCGCGGCGACGTGGAAGTGGCCGAGGCCGGTCGCGGCGCGCACCCGGGTGGTGAGGACGTGGAGGAACCGGAAGAACCGCTGGAGGTCGTGGGTCTCGAGCAGGGGGTCCAGCGAGTCGAAGCAGACGCGGAGTTCGCCCGAGACGGTGTCGCCGGCCTCGAACGCCGAGAGCTGCTCCTCGACCGCCAGCGCGGTCTGGGGCAGTGCCTCGAGCGAGTCCACCGTCGTCCGCCAGACCGGGTCGGTCGAGGCGTCCGGGGCGGGCCCGGCGGCCGCCGAGCGGACCAGTTCGGGCGCGACGGCGACGTGCCGGAGGCGATCGGGGTCCGGGTCGTCGTCGAACCCCGAGAGGGCGTCGGCGTACCCGCCGGTCGTCACGAACAGCCGGCGGCGGGGCTGGTCGTCCACCCCCATGAGACCCCGACACCCCGGTCGCGGCGCCTGCGGATGGATCACGAGCAGGTTCGCCCCCGCCCGCTTGAGCGCGTCCAGGTGGACGCTCAACGACTCGACGGACCCGTCCATTCGTCCCCTCAATTTCCCCCGCGATATATAATATTTTTGAGGGAGATGCGCGTGAACGATTCGATGCGCTCGCGGGGACGGCGACCGGGAGGGCGGGTGCGCTTGCGCGGAAGGAAAACCACTTGCGCGCCGGGCGCCAAGCGGGCGTATGAGCACGACAGCCCCCGACCCCGACCCCGACGCGGCGCTCGCCGAGGTCGTGATGGTGGACTACGGCCTGGGGAACCTGCGGAGCGTCACCCGCGGGCTGGAGCGGGCCGGTGCCGCGGTGACGATCACCGACGATCCGGACGCGCTGGCCGACGCCGACGGCATCGTCCTCCCCGGCGTGGGCGCGTTCGGCGAGGGCATGGAGAACGCGGGCCCGTTCCGCGAGCCCCTGATCGACGCCGCCGAGGCGGGCACGCCGCTGTTCGGCATCTGCCTCGGGATGCAGATGCTGCTGACCACCAGCGAGGAGAGCGAGCGGGCCGGCCAGGGCGAGGTGCGCGGCCTCGACCTGATCCCCGGGCGCAACGTCCGGTTCCGGGGCGACCAGAAGATACCCCACATGGGCTGGAACGAACTGCACGTCCAGCGCGAGCACCCGCTCGTCGAGGGCGTCGACGGCGAGTACGCCTACTTCGTCCACTCCTACTACGCCGACCCGGACAGCGAGGACGCCGTCGTCGCGACCACCGACTACGGCGTCGAGTTCCCCGCCATCGTCGCCAACGAGGCGGGCAACGTCTTCGGGACGCAGTTCCACCCGGAGAAGAGCGGCGAGACGGGGCTGCGCATCCTCCGCAACTTCGTCGAGTACTGCGCGGATCGGTAGGCGGCGGCGACGCCGACGCCATGACGGGGCGGCGCGGGCGGACGCCGAGGACGTGACGCGCCGAACCGGGCGAACACCGACGCGGGGCGCCGGTTGCCATCGCCGGAGCGCTTTTGGGCCGGTCCCGCCCATACGGTGGCATGCTATTGCTCACCAGTACGGACGTCGAACGGCTCGTCGACGTCGAGGACGTGATCGACGACCTCGAGGCCGGCTACGAGCAGTTCGGCCGGGGCGAGGTCACCGAGGTCCCGCGCGAGACCGTGCGCTCGCCCGCGGTCGAGGGGAACCTGAAGTCGATGCCCGCGGTCGGCGCGCCGGGGCTGGGCGGCATCTTCTACACGGGCGGCTGGGCCGACCGCCCCGACGTGATCTCGAAGCTCGTGGTCGTCTTCGACGACGTCGACGGCGACCTCCTCTGCGTGATCGAGGGCGACCGGCTCTCGTGGCTGCGCACCGGCGCGACCAGCGGCGTCGCCACCGACTACTGCGCCCGCGAGGACGCCTCGACCCTCGGCATCGTCGGCGCGGGCAAGCAGGCGCGCTCGCAGCTGCTCGCGGTGGCCGCCGTCCGCGACCTCGACCGCGTGCGGGTCCACTCGCGCACGGCCGCGACCCGCGAGGCCTTCGCCGCGGAGATGGCCGAGGCCGTCGACGCCGAGATCGAGCCGGTGTCGGCGGCCCGGGAGGCCGTCGAAGGCTGCGACGTGGTCTGCACCGCGACAACCTCGCCGACGCCCGTGCTCTCGGGCGAGTGGCTCGACCCCGGGACCCACGTCAACGCCATCGGCGCCCACTACCCCGACCAGCGGGAGGTCGACACCGAGACGGTCCGCCGGAGCCGCGTGATCGTCGACGCGCTCAACCGGGCGCGCAAGGAGGAGGGCGAGCTCATCATCCCGGCCGACGAGGGGGCGTTCGACTGGGCCCACGCGACCGAGCTGGGCGCCGTCGTCGCCGGGGAGGCTCCCGGGCGGCGAAACGACGACGAGATCACCTTCCTGACCTCCGGCGGGCTCTCGATGGAGTACC
Organism: Haloferacaceae archaeon; assembly: GCA_042216345.1. Classification (GTDB taxonomy): domain Archaea; phylum Halobacteriota; class Halobacteria; order Halobacteriales; family Haloferacaceae; genus JBDGUA01. The sequence continues at coordinate 12,139 of JBDGUA010000051.1, read as the reverse complement.
TGGTGACCGGCCGCGGCGTCTACGACCGCGCGGTGGAGGAAGGGCTCGGGACCGAACTCGAGATCGACCCGTCTGGGCGGGTGTAGGCCCGGCCCCCGAGGCGCCGCGGGCGGGCCGCAGGAGGACCGCCGGCGAACGTGGAGCCGTCAGATCGACCATCCCGACGCCCTTTTGCCGGGGCCAGTCCAACGGCGAGTCGATGAACGCCGTCACGCTCGGACCGAGCGGAACGTACTCCCACCGCGCCGCCCGCGCGGTCGCGGCGGACGTCGAGTTCCGCGAGTCCGTCACGGCCATCGTCGAGGCCGTCGCCGAGGGAGAGTACGAGCGCGGGATCGTCCCCATCGAGAACAGCATCGAGGGCAGCGTCACCGAGACGCTGGACGCCCTCGCGGAGTTCGAGGTGGCCGTCGTCCGGGAGATCGTCACGCCGATCCGCCACGCGCTGCTCGCCCAGTCCGAGGAGTTCGGCGTCGTCGCCTCCCACTCGCAGGCGCTGGCGCAGTGCCGGTCGTACCTCGAGGAGCACTACCCGGACGTGAAACTGGAGGCGGTGGCCTCGACGGCCCGCGGCGTCGAACACGCCCGCGAGGACCCGAACGTGGCGGGGATCGGCCACCCGGACAACGCCGGGGACGACCTGCGGGTGATCGCCGAGAACATCCAGGATCGCTCCTCGAACGCGACGCGCTTTTTCGTGCTGGCGCCGCCGAGCGAGCGCTCCGACGCCGGCGGCAAGAGCACCGTCGTCGTCTACCCGAACGCCGACTACCCCGGCCTGCTGTTGCACCTCCTGGAGGCGTTCGCGGACCGGGACATCAACCTCGCGCGCATCGAGTCCCGGCCCAGCGGCGAGCGCCTCGGCGACTACCTCTTCCACATCGACTTCCAGGCCGGCCTCTACGAGGAGCGCTCGCAGGCCGCCCTGGCCGACGTCGAGGAGATCTGCGAGAACGGCTGGGTCCGGCGGCTCGGTTCCTACGACACCGAACACGTCGTCTGAGGCGTCCAGAACCCCCAGGCGACGGCGGCAGCCAGAGGCTGGCCGGTTCGTTTTTCTACCGTCGCGGCCCAATAGTGGGGCGTATGGACCGATCACGGAGTCCCTTCCGCGACATCGAGCGGATGTTCGAGCGTATGAACGAGCAGTTCGAGGAGAGTTCTGGCATGGCGGTCGACGTGGCCGAGAACGACGAGGAGGTCACCGTCACCGCGGACCTCCCCGGCTACGACCGCGATCAGATCGACGTGACCGTCGACGACCGGCGGCTGACGATCCGCGCCGAGCGCGAGCGCGAGACCGAGACCGACGAGGAGTACCACCGCCGCGAGCGGTCGTTCCGCCGCCAGACCCGGACGATCACCCTCCCCGCGGAGGTCGACGAGCGGGCCGCCAGCGCCACCTACCGGAACGGCGTGCTCGAGATCACCCTCCCGAAGGAGGGCGAACCAGAGGAGGAGGGCCACTCCGTCGACATCGAGTGACGGAGTTGCTCGCCGACGTCGGGTGACGGAGTTGCTCGCCGACGTCGGGTGACGGAGTTCGTCAGCGAAGCGTGACAGGTATTTGCAGTTATGTGGGCGTTTAGTTCAAATTCGCTACGTTCTACCTGGATTTCCACGCACATCTGCTATCTCGTGTCAATATGCGTTTAATATCTCAGGAGCCCTATGGTGGGACGAGGTTCACTACTATGATGCGACGCACCCCATTCAGTGAGTTCGACGACCTGTTCGAGCGTATGACCCGCGGCTTCGAGGGCTTCGGCGGCTTCGAGGGCCACGGCTTCGGGCAGGACGTCGCCCTGGACGTGGCCGACCACCCCGACGAGGTCGTCGTGACGGTCGACATGCCCGGGTTCGAGAAGGACCAGATCGACGTCTCGCTCGCCGAGCGGACCCTCACAGTCAGCGGCGACTACGGCTACGAGACCGACGAGGGCGACGACGCGTATCTCCACCGCGAGCGCCGGCAGGGCTCGATGCACCGCTCGATCCGGCTGCCCGTCGAGGTAGACGAGGACGCCGTCGCCGCCACCTACCGGAACGGCGTGCTGACGATCACCCTCCCCAAGCTCGACCCCGAGGAGGACGTCCACCACATCGACATCGACTGAACCGTTCCCCCGAACCGCTTCGGTCCGCTCCCTTTTCGCTTCGTTCGAGGGCCCCCGTCGGGTTCACACCCTCGACCCCTCCGTTTCGGGTCCAGCACCGTCCACCTCGCCGTCGCGTCAGGTCCAGCACCGACCACCTCGCCATCCGGTCACAGTGACCCGCGACGGCCCCGGATCGAAGCGCGTCGCCGGCGGGTTCACTTTCGGTGCGACCCGACAGTTCTTACCCGAGGAGGAACTAACGAGTGAGCAATGGCGCAGGCCGGGACGCAGGATCTGACGGAGCGGTTCATCCAGTTCTACCGCAACTACTACCGCGACGAGATCGGCACGCTCGCCCAGCGGTACCCGAACGAACAGCGCTCGCTCTTGATCGACTACGACGAGCTCTACACCTTCGATCCGGACCTCGCGGAGGACTACCTCAACCAGCCCCAGCAGATGCAGGAGTACGCCGAGGAGGCCCTCCGGCTGTACGACCTGCCCGCCGACGTGAGCCTCGGGCAGGCCCACGTCCGCCTGTTCAACCTCCCGAGCACCGTCGACATCCGGAGCATCCGGGTCCACGACAACCACATCGGTCGGATGGTGGCCGTGCAGGGCATCGTCCGGAAGGCGACCGACGTCCGCCCGAAGATCACCGAGGCGGCCTTCGAGTGCCAGCGCTGCGGGACGATGACCTTCATCCCCCAGACCGACGGCTCCTTCCAGGAGCCCCACGAGTGCCAGGCGTGCGAACGGCAGGGCCCCTTCCGCGTCAACTTCGACCAGTCGGAGTTCATCGACTCCCAGAAGCTCCGGGTCCAGGAGAGCCCAGAGGGGCTCCGCGGCGGCGAAACCCCCCAGAGCATCGACATCAACACCGAGGACGACATCACCGGGAAGGTGACCGCCGGCGACCACGTCACCGTCACCGGCGTGCTCCACATCGAACAGCAGGAGCAGGGCAACGAGAAGTCGCCCATCTTCGACCTCTACATGGACGGGGTGTCGATCACCATCGAGGACGAGGAGTTCGAGGACATGGACATCACCGAGGAGGACGTCACCGAGATCGTCGAACTCTCCGAGCGCGAGGACATCTACGAGGCGATGGTCGCCTCGGTGGCCCCCTCGATCTACGGCTACGAACAGGAGAAGCTGGCCATGATCCTCCAGCTGTTCTCGGGGGTCACCAAACACCTCCCCGACAAGTCGCGCATCCGCGGCGACCTCCACATGCTGCTGATCGGGGACCCCGGGACGGGGAAGTCCCAGCTCCTCTCGTACATCCAGAACGTCGCGCCGCGCTCGGTCTACACCTCGGGCAAGGGCTCCTCGTCGGCCGGGCTGACCGCGGCCGCCGTCCGCGACGACTTCGGCGACGGCCAGCAGTGGTCCCTGGAGGCCGGCGCGCTGGTGCTCGCGGACAAGGGGATCGCCGCCATCGACGAACTCGACAAGATGCGCGCGGAGGACCGCTCGGCCATGCACGAGGCGCTCGAGCAGCAGAAGATCTCCGTCTCGAAGGCCGGCATCAACGCCACGCTGAAGTCGCGCTGTTCGCTGCTGGGCGCGGCCAACCCCAAGTACGGGCGGTTCGACCAGTACGAGCCGATCGGCGAGCAGATCGACCTCGAACCCGCGCTCATCTCCCGGTTCGACCTGATCTTCACCGTCACCGACCAGCCCGACCAGGAGAAGGACGCCAACCTCGCGGACCACATCCTCCAGACCAACTACGCGGGCGAACTCAACACCCAGCGGACGCGGCTCACCAACGCCAACTTCAGTCAGGAGGAGGTCGACGCCGCGACCGAGGACGTCGCCCCCGAGATCGACCCGGACCTGATGCGCAAGTACATCGCCTACGCGAAGCGCAACTGCTTCCCGGCGATGACCGAGGAGGCCAAGGGGGCCATCCGGGACTTCTACGTGAACCTGCGGGCGAAAGGCGCCGACGAGGACGCCCCGGTGCCCGTGACCGCCCGGAAGCTCGAGGCGCTGGTCCGGCTCTCGGAGGCCAGCGCCCGCGTCCGGCTCTCGGACACCGTCGACCAGCAGGACGCCGACCGCGTGATCGAGATCGTGCGCTCGTGCCTGCAGGACATCGGCGTCGACCCCGAGACCGGCGAGTTCGACGCCGACGTGGTCGAGACCGGGACCAGCAAGACCCAGCGCGACCGGAAGATGAACCTCCGCAAGCTGATCGGCGAGATCGAGTCGGAGTACGAGGAGGGCGCCCCGGTCGACGAGGTGATCGAGCAGGCCCGCGACGTGCTCGGCATCGACGAGGGGAAAGCCGAGAAGGAGATCGAGAACCTCAAGCGCAAGGGCGAGCTCTACGAGCCGAGCCAGGACCACCTGCGGACGACGTGATCGGGCGCCCCCCGGCCCCCTCGGCCGCCGGCAACCCGTACGGTTATTACGCAGCACTCACGTAAATCGCCCAACTGCGATGGGGTCGCGTCCCGGGGCCGGCGGTGACCGTCGCCGCGGTCGCTCCGCCCGGACGGTCGCCTGCCCGCGGCGGGACGCCCGGCGCCCATCGACGCCAAACCATGTCACTCGTCCCTACAGTCGATTCGGCGACGGTCAGCGCGTTCGTGAGTATCGTACTCGTCAGCCTCTCGATGAGCGGGGACAACGCGCTCGTCATCGGGATGGCGGTCCACACCCTGCCCGACGACAAGCGCCGGCTGGCGACCGCGCTGGCGATCTTCGGGGCCATCGCGTTCCGCGTCGTCTTCGCCGGGCTGTTCGCCTTCCTGCTGTACCGGACCGAGCTGATCGCCGTGCGGCTCGTCGGCGGCCTGCTCCTGGTCTACATCGCGTATTCGCTCCTCACGGAGGACTTCGACACCGACGAGGACGGCCACGGGGACACCAACACGCTGCTCGAGGCGCTCGCGATCATCCTGATCGCCGACGCGTCGATGTCGCTGGACAACATGCTCGCGGTCGCCGCCGCCTCGGAGGGGGAGATCTGGCTGATCGGCTTCGGCCTGCTGATCACCATTCCGCTGCTGTTCGTCGGGGCGACCGCCATCTCGACCGCGCTGGACAAGGTCCCCCAGCTCCTCTGGTTCGGCGGCGCGATCATCGCCTACGTCTCGGGGGAGCTCATCACGGAAGAGCCGCTACTCGTGCACGCGTTCCACTACCCCCACCAGCTGACGGCGCACGTCACCACGCCCGAGGTCGGGGGCGTGCTGGTCCTCCTGCTCGTCGTCACCGCCGGGTACCTGGAGAACCGCGGAGACGACGCCGTCGTCGGCAACGTCGAGTGACCGCCCCCGACCCGGACGGGGTCGAGACGGCCGCGGCGACGTGCCGGATCCACCGACATACTCTTGCCGGTTCCCGCTCTGGTCCCCGCCAATGAGCCGCTTCGAGGGGGGAGCGCCCGACTGTCGTCCTGATCCGCCCGTAGGTCACGCGAGCGGGACGTCGCGGTCCACCAGGGAGGGCCCCTAGCGTGGACCGCATCTCCGCACTCCGGAACGTCGAGGAGGCCCTCCGGGCGTTCGAGGACGGCGAGATCGACCTCGCGACCGCAGAGCAGCGCACGCGCACGGTGTTGCGGACCTACGCGACCGACTTCGAGGCCGAGGACCGGGCGGTCTACCGCGCCGCCGACGGGACGACCGTCGTGGCGGCGTCCGAGCCCGAGGCCCGGGAACTCGTGGCCGGCCTGACCGGGTCCGATCCGGACGACATCGACCGCGTCGACTAGAGACGCTGACCCGGTCGGCGGTAGCTTTATTTCTCCGGAGTCTGCCTCGGTGTTTAGTGCTGCTCGTCGTCACGTACTCCCGTGCCGCCCGCTCGTCGCTCCGGAACGTCTGCCGGACCCACGAAGAGTCGGTAGTCCGGCGGTTCGGTCGCGCGGCCCTCCTGGCCGAGACCGAACTCGGGGCGCTGCTCGCGCTCCGGCTCCGGGAGAAACACGACGGCGACGTCCAGATCGAACGGACCGAACCGCTGAACGAGTTCGCGGCCGTGCCGGCGGCGGTCCGGGCGGCCGCCCGGGCCTACGAGGACCGCGAGCACGCGAGCACGCCCTACCGCGCGTTCGCGGCGGGCTCGGACCACCCGGACCCCGCGGACCTCCGCCGTCGGGAACTGTGAGACTCGTCGTCGGCGGACGCGTTCGACGCGGGCGGGCGATCGACGCCCGGGATCTGGACGCCTCCGGCGCCGCCGTCGCCGCGGCGATCCACGCGAGGGGCGAGGACTCGCCGGAGCGCCCCGGGGGACGCATGGATCCCGACGGTACTGACCCCGACGGTACTGACCCCGACGGTGCCGACGGCGACGATGCCGACCCCGACGG
>JBDGUA010000051.1:4232-5607 GCA_042216345.1 Haloferacaceae archaeon | reverse complement strand
GACCCCGACGGTGCCGACGGCGACGATGCCGACCCCGACGGCGCCGGCGTACGGATCGCCTGCGCCACGCCGGGGACCGTCCACGAGCGCGTTGGGCTCGTCCAGCCGCGCATGCGGGTCGACAGGCGCGCCGCCCTCGCCGACGCGGCGCGCTCGCGGGGACACCGATCGCCGAAGCGGGCGGCGCTGGCCGCCGCACGCGAACGCCTCGCCGAAGCGACGGCGTCGACGGTCGACCCCGCGGCGGCGAGGCGCGCCGTCGCCGAGGCCGGCGACGACGAGGCCCGGTTGCGCGAGGACGTGGCGACCCTGCGCGGTCGCATCGAGACCCTCCGCGAGGCGGGCGAGTCCGACGACGACGCGCTCGCCGAACTGCGGCGGACGGCCCGGCGGCTCTCGGAGGCCGAGACCGAGCGGATCGCCGCCGAGCAGCGCCTCGCCAGCGCGGAACGCGCGGCCCGCGACGCACGCGACACCCAGGAGCGTCGCCTCCGACTCGAGGACCGGGTTGCCAACCTCGAACGACAGGTCCGGGCCGACCTCGCGGAGAGCGTCGAGGCGGAGTTCGACGCGGCGCTCCGTTCCGTGCCAGCCGCGACCGGACGGCGGGACGACACGGCGGCCCGGGGCACCGTCGAGGACTCGGACGACAGCGAGGACCCGATCGCCACGGCGCTGGCGGTCGCCCGGGTCGCCGCCGTGAACGCACCTGTCGTCCTCGCGGTCGATCGCTTCGCCGCCGCGTCCGCCGCCGCCGACTGGCTCGACGCGCCGGCGATCCTGGTGTGAGTCGTCCCGGCGGGGGCGACAGTCCGGTCGCAGGTGACCGGCCCCCGGGCTTAAATCGGAGGAGGGGGCCAGCTACCCCTATGAGCGACGAGGACGCGTTCGCGGGCGAGCGGTCGGCCCGGAGCGACCGCCCCGTGCGGATGGAGTGGACAGTCGAGACCTGCGGGCCCGTCGCGCTCGTCTCGGTCCGGCTGGACAACCGGACGGCGTCGGCACAGCCGATCAGGCTGTCGAACCGACTCGACGGGCCGACGCTTCCCCCGCGTCGCCGCGGCGTCCCGGAGGCCGGCTGGGACGAGGAAGGATTCTCGGGAACGGTCCCGCCGAGTGGGGGGCTCGCGCTGGGCTACGCCTGCCCGCTGGCGGCCGCCGCCGACGGCGGTGACCCACTGGACGAGGAGCGTGAACCGGTCGAGCTGTCGGTGGGCTCGCCCGACGAGGTCGAGCCGGATTCGACGGACGCCGCGACGGCGGTTCGAGAGCTGGGCGCGGCCCGACCGCCGAGGGACGCGGTGCCGGTCACCACCCCAAGGAGTGAACCGAGCGATGAGCCGAGCAACGATCCGAGCAACGATTCGAGCAACGA
>JBDGUA010000051.1:0-4132 GCA_042216345.1 Haloferacaceae archaeon | reverse complement strand
TTCTCCGCGACCGGGGCGGGCTCGCCGACGTCGAGGCGGAGCTACAACAGGTCGACCGCGACGCACGCGCGCTCGCGGAACTGGCCGAGCGGGCGAACGCGCTCGCCGCCCGCGCCGACGCGGTGGACGCGCCGGTCGGCGCGCTGGAGCGGCTGGCGTGATCGTCGCCGTCGCGGGCGGGAAGGGCGGCGTCGGCAAGTCGACGACGGCGTACAACCTCGGAGCGGCGCTGAACGCGGTCGTCGTCGACGCGGACCTCGGGATGGCCGACCTGCCGACCGGCCCGGGGCCGGACCTGCACGACGTCCTGGCCGGGCGGGCCGATCCCCGGGAGGCCGTCCGCGGGGGTCCGGTCGACCTGCTCCCGTGCGGGCGATCGCTGGCGGGGGCGCGGGCCGCGGACGTGCGCGCTCTCGGGGAGGCGGTGCGCGCGGTCGAGCGCGAGCGGGGGAGAGTCGTCGTCGACTGTCCCGCGGGACTGCGCGCCGACGCCGGCGTCCCGCTGGCGGTCTCGGACGTCTGCGTGCTCGTGGTCTCGCCGCGGGCGTTCGCGCTGGCGGACGCGATCCGGACGCGGGAACTCGCCCGGGAACTCGACGCCGGCCTCGTGGCGGTCGTCCTCAACCGCGTCGCCGACGCGCCGGCGACGGAGCCGATCGAGCGGTGTCTCGGCGCGCCCGTCGAGGTCGTGCCCGCGGACCCCCGGGTGGGGCGGACGGTCGAGCGCGGTCGACCGGTGACGACGACCGCACCGGACAGCCGAGCCGCGGACGCCTACCGCGCGGTCGCGGACGCCGTGCGGGCCTGCGAGCGAGTCTGAGATCGAGCGAAGGATTCGAGCGACCGCGAGAGCGCGCGACGGGGCCTACTCGGCGAGTTCGGCGTAGGTACTCCGGATCGTCACCGGCGTCACGTCGGCCACGTCGGCGGCCTCGCGCTGGGTGACGTCGGCGTCGACGGTCCCGGCCTTCGCGGCGGTGTAGAGGCAGGCCGCGGCGACGCCGCCGGGGTTCCGCCCGACGACGAGGTCGGCCTCGCGGGCGTCGTCGACCAGCCGCTGTGCCCGACGCTCGACCGCCGGCGGGAGGTCGAGTTCGGAGGCGAAGCGCGGGACGTACTCCGCGGGGTCGATCGGTCCGACCGGCAGCCCGAGGTCGCGGTTGAGCGCGTCGTAGGCCGCGCGGTGTTCGTTCTCGTCGGCGCGGGCGACGGCGACGACCTCCTCGATGGTCCGGGAGATCGAGGCGACGCGGCAGGCCGCGTAGACGGTCGCGGCGGCGAACCCCTCCAGCGAGCGCCCCCGGAGCAGGTCCTCGCCCTGGGCCGACTTGAAGAGCGTACACGCCTGGTCGCGGACGCCATCGGGCAGGTCGAGCGCGCTCACGATCCGGCGGATCTCGGTGAAGCCGTACACCTGGTTGCGCTCGCGCTTGGTCGAGATGCGCGCGCGGGTGTGCTGGCGGCGCATCCGGGCGAGCCGCCGTCGCTTGCGCCCCTTCACCCGCGTCGAGCGCCCGATCTCGGTCGAGAGGCCGCGGTCGTGGCGCGACCGGGTGAGGGGAGCGCCGGTCCGCGCCGGGTTGGTGTCGTCGTCGCCGAACGAGCGCCACTCCGGCCCGGGGTCGATCCGGTGTTCGGCCACGACGAGGCCGCACTCGCTGCAGACGGTCTCCCCGCCGCTCGCGTTCAGTCGCCCGTCGCACTCGGGACAGCCCTGCTGTGGTCGGCTCATACACGTGGACCTTCGCCCCGATCGATTATTTAAAGAGGGCCGGGAGCGCCCCCGAGCCGCCGCCCGACGGCGACCGAACGTACCGGTCACCGGTACGTTCCCGCCTCGCCGCGACTGACACCTTTTATCGGATGGCGCACGAGCGACGGACGATGGGACTGGCCGAGATCGCCGCCGGGCTCGAACTGACCGAACAACAGCGCGAGCGCGGCGTGGCCACCCGTGACGACACCGACGTCGGCCTCCTCGACCGGTTCCGCGAGCACGCCGACGCGCTACCGTGCACCCCCGAGGCGGCGGCGACGATCGTGGAGTCCACCGCGCCCGGAGCCAGCGTCGGCGACCGGGCCCGGGAGGCCGGCGTCGCGCCGATCACGGCGGCGAAGGCGCTGCACCGCTGCGGCGTCGAGGGCGTGACGCCGCTGGCGCCGCTGGCCCGGCGCGTCCTCCGGGACTGGCTCGCCGGCGACCTCGGACGGACGGAGGCCCTCGAACTGACGGGCGCGACGCCCGCGGAGTTCGCCCTCGCGACCTACGTCGAGACCCACGAGCCGGTGCCCGCGCTCGTGGACGCGCGGGTCGCGGCGCTCGCGCCCGGGGAGAACGCGAGCGTCCAGAAGCGCGACGCCCTCGCGGAGACGATGAGCGACCCCGCAGACCACCTGTAAGGACCCGCCGGAGGCTCAGGTTGCGGCGCGCCCGGCGGCTCACCCGAGCCTGTCGCGAACCCTCTCGAGGGCACCGGACTGTTCGAAGTCGAGAGTGACCTCCTCGTCGAACGCGACGGCGGCGGCCTCGGCCACGCCTTCGGTGAACGCGTCGGCACCGAGGCAGGCGGGCGCCTCGGCGGGAGCGACGGTGGCGCTCGCGGGGACCACCGCGTCGGCGTCGGCGAGGTCTCCCCGGGTCGCCAGCACGGCGTCGGCCTCGGCGCCCAGGTCGAGGAGGCGGTCGCGGGTCCGCCGGAGGGCGTCGGCGCCGCGGGCGGAGCCGGGGGCGACCACCACGGTCCGGTCCGCCGCGTTCACCGCCGCGATAGCCTGGTTGGCGGCGATCGGCGGCACGTCGACGAGGACGCGGTCGAACCGGTCGGCGACCGCAGTGACCACGTCCTCGAACGCCTGCGCCGCCGCGGGGGCCTTCGCGCGAGCGACGCGCTCGAAGGGCGCCCGGGCCGGACAGCAGGCCACGTGCCCCGGGACGGCCGCCGGGAGGTCGACCTCGACCAGCGCCTCGTCGAGGTCGGCGTCGTCGACCAGCACGCGCGTCAGGTCCGGGTCGAGCCGTCCCGCGAGGTAGTCGGCGAGCCCCTGCGTGGCGAAGGCCGCGTCGAGGACGGCGACCGCCCGGTCGTCGCGGGCGAGCAGCGCGGCGAGTTCGACGGCGGTCCGGGTGGTGCCCGCGCCGCCGGCGGCGCCGACGAGCGCGACGGAGGTGACTCTGGACATGGGGCCTCTGTGTCGTTTCAGTATAAAACGCTGTGCGGGGCGCCCACCGTCTGCGGACTCGGCGTCCCCTACTCCCCGACGCGACGCTCGATCGACGCGGCGATGTCGTCGAGTTCCTCGTCCGAGAGGTCCGGGCGCTCGCCCGCGACGGCGTGGATCGGCCCGCCGCCGTCGCCCTCGAAGCGGGGGATGATGTGGGCGTGGAGGTGGGGCACCTCCTGGCCGGCGGCCTCGCCGTCGTTGATGCCCACGGTCGCCCCGTCGGCGTCGACCGCCGCCTTCACGATGGGGAGGAGGTGGTGCAGCGCGGCGAAGGTCATCTCGCCGTCCTCGGCGGGCGTCGCCTCCAGGTCCTCGTAGTGGCGCTTGGGGATCACCAGCGTGTGGCCCGGCGCCAGGGGGTTGGCGTCGAGGAACGCCAGCACGTCGTCGTCCTCGTAGACGACCCGGGCGGGGATGTCGCCGTCGACGATGCGACAGAAGATGCAGTCCTCACTCATGTGCGGGTGGTCGTCGGGCGACGGCATCAAAGTTCGGGGACGCGGTCGTCTCAGAACTCCGTCCGGGAGGCGCGGTCCCTACAGCTCCTGATCGGCCAGTTCCATCTCGGCGACGATCTCGTAGGGGTGCAGTTCGTCGCGGATGCCGTCGAGGATGCGGAAGGCGTCGTCGGGCGCGAGGAAGTGCTCGGTCACCGCCCGACCCAGCGGTGTCGGCTCGAAGCCGTCGATGAACTCCCACTGCAGGAGCTTGCCGACGGCGTGCTTGGTCGGGATCTCGCCGAGCATGCGGTCGTTGATGCGCTTTGCCTGCTTGCCCCCGACGACGATGTTCGCCAGCGTCTCCTCGGCGGCGGCGGACTCGTCGTAGACGGTGGCGACGTCCTCCATCTCCCCCTTGAGGAGCTTGAACGCGACCTCGTCCTCGGTCATCTCCATGCTGTTGTGGTAGG
>JBDGUA010000022.1:15298-16431 GCA_042216345.1 Haloferacaceae archaeon | reverse complement strand
GGCGCCGCCTCGGGTTCGGGGCCGACCTCCGTCTCGTCGTCGGCGCCGTGGACCTTCCCGAAGGTGTGGCCGCCGGCGATGAGCGCGACCGTCTCCTCGTCGTTCATCGCCATGCGGTCGAACTCCTCGCGGATGTTCTTCGCGGAGCCCTCGAGGTCCGGTTCGCCGTACGGTCCCTCGGGGTTCACGTAGATCAGGCCCATCACGGTGTTCGCGAGCGGGTCCTTGAGGTTGCCCTCCTCGCCGTCGTGGAAGCGTTCGGGGGAGGTCACCTCGAACTCCTCCTCGGGGCCCCACTCGGGGGCCTCGTCGGGCTTGTACGCGTCCTCGCGGCCGCCGGCGAAGCCGAAGGTCTCGAAGCCCATCGACTCGAGGGCCACGTTCCCGGCGAGGACGATCAGGTCGCCCCACGAGAGCTTCCGGCCGTACTTCTGCTTGACCGGTTCGAGCAGGCGGCGGGCCTTGTCGAGGTTGACGTTGTCGGGCCAGCTGCTCTCGGGCGGCATGCGCTGGAGGCCGCCGGAGGCGCCGGCGCGACCGTCGGCGGTGCGGTAGGTCCCGGCGCTGTGCCAGGCCATCCGGATGAACAGCGGACCGTAGTTCCCGTAGTCGGCGGGCCACCACTCCTGGGGGGTCGTCATCACCTCCCGGAGGTCGGCCTTCACCTCCTCGAGGTCGAGCTTCTGGAACTCCTCGGCGTAGTCGAACTCCGGACCGTACGGATCCAGGTCCCGGGCGTTGTCGTCGAGGATGTCCAGCCGCAGCAGGTTCGGCCACCACTCCTGATTGGACCAGGTCATCGGCTGGCCACCCCCACGAACTGCACGGTCGAGACGGGGGACGTCCCGTCGGCGTCACCCGTCGCGGGCATCGGTGAATCGTCTGGCATTGATAATCTCTCCTCGTCGGATCATCACGGACCAGGATTATTAATTCACCGATGATCCTTCAAATTTCCCGACCTTCCCGTTGCGGTACTGGCAGAAGATTTCGGCTTCGAAGAAGTAATTTTTCGTGATGGGGAGGTTCCGTTTGCCGCACGCCCCGATGTGCCCTCCGGGGTGGCCGTATCCGCGGTCCCAGACCCACACCCGATCTGAGTCCCCCGATCGACTCCGCATCCCGGATCGACC
>JBDGUA010000022.1:9016-15198 GCA_042216345.1 Haloferacaceae archaeon | reverse complement strand
CCCAGACCCACACCCGATCTGAGTCCCCCGATCGACTCCGCATCCCGGATCGACCTCGTATCCCGGATCGACCCCGCGTCCCGGGACTCGAAGCTCACCCGACGATGCTCACGCCGATGAGCGTCCCGACGGCGTAGGTGAGGACCGCCGCGGCGAGGCCGATGCCGACCTGGCGCGCGCCGGAGTAGAGCACGCTCCGACCGGTGAGGACGGTGATCGCCGCGCCGACGACGAACAGCGCCAGGGCCGACAGCAGCAGGCTGGCGCCGACGGCGACCAGCCCCGTCAGCGCGAAGAACGGGAGCACGGGCACGATGGCCCCGAGCGCGAACAGGACGAACGACGTGCCCGCGGCCTCCCAGGCCGAGCCGCCGAGCTCCTCGGGGTTGATGCCCAGCTCCTCGCGCGAGAGCGTGTCGAGGGCGGTCGCCTCGTCGGCGATCAGGCGCTCTGCCAACTGCTCGGCCTGCTCGCGCGGGAGCCCCTTGGCCTCGTAGATGAGCGCGAGCTCCTCCTGTTCCTCCTCGGGAACCTCGGCCAGTTCCTCGGCCTCGATGCCGATCTGTCGCTGGTAGAGTTCCCGCGAGCTCTGGACCGAGAGCCACTCGCCCATGGCCATCGACCCGGCGCCCGCGAGCAGCCCCGCCAGCCCGGTGACGAGGATGGCCCTGGCGTCCAGCGCCGCGCCCGCGACGCCCATGACCAGGCTGAGGTTCGAGACCAGGCCGTCGTTGGCCCCGAGGACCGCCGCCCGGAGGGCGTTGCCGCTGGCCGACCGGTGCCGGCCCTCCAGGCGGGCGAGGACGCTCCCCTCAGCGCCCGAACCGGGCGTCTCCTGGATCGCCGACAGCAGCCGGTCGTGGGAGGCCTCGTCGGCGGGCATCCCGGTCCCCTCGACCTCCGGCTGGCCCGCGTAGCCGACGCTGCCCGTGGACTCCGCCGAGCGCATCGTCGCGACGACCAGGTCGGGACCGAACCGGCGGGCGAGCCAGGCCAGCACCCGGGCTCGCCAGGAGGGCGCGGGGTCGCCGACCGTCGCGCCGGCCTCGCGGAGCTTCTCGGCCCAGAAGTCGGCGTGTTCGCGCTCGGTCGCGGCGAGGCGGCGGTAGACGTCCGCGAGCCGGGACTCGGACTCCGCGGCGGCCATCGCCTCGTAGACCGAGGCGCTGTCGATCTCGTCCTGTCTGTTGCGCCGGAACCGCCGGACGTCGTCGGGGTCGCTCATCGGGGACCCCCGTGGCGTGGGCGAACGTACACGACCGAACGTCGAAGCGCGTCGGCATAAGTCCTGGTCAGGTCGGTGGGGCAGCCGCCCCAAGGCGCGCGGGCCGCGTCCCGCACCTTGAAGCCGACGACCGACGAAGGGCGACCGATGGCGACGAGTCGCCTCTCGCTCCGCCGGTTCCTGGTGTACGTCGGTCCGGGCTTCCTCATCAGCGTCGCCTACATGGACCCCGGGAACTGGGCGACCAACATCGCCGGCGGCGCCCGCTACGGGACCGCGCTGCTCTGGGTGGTCGTCCTCTCGTCGCTGATGGCCATCGTCATCCAGATCGTCGCGGCGAAGCTCGGCATCGCCACCGGCGAGAACATCGCCCGGCTCTGTCGCGACCGGTTCCCCAGGCCGCTCGTCTACGTCTCCTGGGTCGCGGCGGAACTCGCGATGATCGCGACCGACATCGCGGAGATCATCGGCGCCGGCATCGGCTTCCGGCTCCTGTTCGGCGTGCCGCTGGCCGGCGGGGCCGTCCTCGCCGGCGCGCTGTCGTTCCTCCTCCTGGGGGCGCGCTCGGCCTACCGGCAGGGCTACCGCGCGTTCGAACTCCTGATCGCCGGCTTCGTCGCGGTCATCGGCTTCTCGTTCCTCTTCGAACTCGTGCTCGCGCGCCCGGACGCCGCCGCGGTCGCCGGGGGGCTCGTCCCCTCCTTTCCCGACAGCGGGGCCATCTTCTACGCGGCAGGCATCCTCGGCGCGACGGTGATGCCCCACTCGATCTACCTCCACACCCAGCTCGTCCAGGACCGCCGCGGGCGGGCCGAGACCGCCGAGGAGGCCGCCGCCATCGAGTCCCAGCTGTTCTCCGACGGCGGCGCGGCGGACGCGGGAGAGCCCACAGGCGACACCACGTCGGCGGCGGCCACCGGCGCCGTCGACGACCGCCTGCACTTCAAGCTGGAGGCCGTCGACACCGGCGTCGCCCTCTTCGGCGCGATGTTCGTCAACGGCGCCATGCTCGTGCTGGCGGCGACGGCGCTGTTCGGGAGCGGCGTCGCCACCATCGAGGCCGCCTCGGCGACGCTGCAGTCGGTGTTCGGCCCCGTCGCCTCGCAGGTGTTCGGCCTCGCGCTCGTCGCCGCCGGACTCTCCTCGTCGTTCGTCGCCACGATGGCCGGCCAGACCGTGATGGACGGCTTCCTGAACTACCAGATGCCGGCGTGGTCCCGGCGGCTCGTGACGCTGGTGCCCTCGCTGACGATCGTCCTGCTGGGCTTCGAGACGACGACGGTCCTCGTCGCCTCCCAGGTCGCGCTGTCGCTGGAACTGCCCTTCATCCTGCTCCCGCTGCTGTGGTTCTCGAGCAGATCGGCGGTCGCCGGCGAGTTCCGCAACCGCCGGTCGACGACGGCGCTGCTCGGAGCCATCGTCGCGTTGATCATCGGGCTGAACCTGCTGCTGATCGCCGACGCCGCCGGCATCGGACTTCCGTTCTGACGTCGACGACTGCCCCCGCCGCGGCGCAGCCCCCGCCCGCGGCGGGGTTGACCACATTTATAGCGCATGGGCTGATACGGCCAGGTATGCCATCGGGCACGTCCCCCGACGTCAGGTACGGCACGGAAGCCAGCGGTTGCGCTCCGTCGCCGGGAACAACAGCGGGACGTGTCCGCGGAGGTGAGCGCCGTGACTGATTCGCCGGTCGAGCCGGGCGCCGAGGCCGACGGCGGCGAGGAGCTGCAGACCCACACCATCCGGCTGGAGCTGGCGGACGAGCCCGGCCAACTGCTGGACGCGCTGCTGCCGATCGCCGACAACGGCGGCAACCTCATGTCGATCTTCCACGAGCGGGGCAACGTCACCCCCCGCGGGCGCATCCCGGTCGAGATCGATCTGGAGTGCCCCGAGGGTCGCTTCGAGGGGATCATCGAGGCGCTCCGGGCGAACGGGATCAACGTCATCCAGGCCGGCGCCGAGCGCTACGGCGAGGAGGCGACGCTGCTGCTGATCGGCCACCTCATCGAGACGGACCTCTCGGACACCCTCCAGCGCATCGAGGGGTGCACGAACGCCTCGATCGAGGACTTCGCGCTCTCGGCGGCCGAAGGGACCGAAGACGTCTCCAGCGCCCGCCTGCGATTGGCCACGCGCGCCGGCCGTACCGAGGAGGCCATCCAGACGGTGCGCGAGGTGGCCGAGGAGAAGGAGATCCGCGTCATCGAGCCCCAGGAGGGGTCCGCATGAGCCAGCGACTCGCCGTCGTCGGCGCGGGCGCCGTCGGTCGCTCGGTCGCGGAACTGGCCGGCGAGTACGGCCACACCGTCACCGCCATCGCCGACTCGGGCGGCGCGGTCGTCGCCCCCGACGGCGTCGACGTCGCCGCCGCGCTCGAGCGCAAGGACCGGGAGGGGACCGTCGCCGCCGGCGCCGACGTCGACGACGTGCTGGCCGGCGAGTACGACGTCCTCGTCGAGGCGACGCCGACGACCCTCGGCGACGCCGAGCCCGGCTTCTCGCACGTCCGCGCGGCGCTGGAGTCGGACCGCCACGTCGTCCTCGCGAACAAGGGGCCGGTCGCCGAGCGCTACGGCGACCTGATGGACCTCGCGGCCGAGAGCGCCGGCGAGGTGCTCTTCGAGGCGACCGTCGGCGGCGCCATCCCGGTGCTGTCGACCATCCACGACTTCGGCCCGGCGCACATCTCCGCCGCCCGCGGCGTGCTCAACGGGACGGCCAACTTCATCCTCTCGCGGATGGCCGCCGAGGGGCTGGGCTACGAGCACGTCCTCGCGGAGGCCCAGGACATGGGCGTCGCCGAGGCCGACCCCACCTTCGACGTGGAGGGGACCGACGCCGCGCTGAAGTGCGTCATCCTGGCGAACGTCCTGAGCGGGGGCGAGCGGGAGTTCAGCCTCGCGGACGCGTCGGTCGAGGGGATCCGGGACATCCCCGGCAGCGCCCTCGACCTGGCCGCCGAAGAGAACCGGACGGTGCGGCTGATCGGCGAGGCGACCCCCGAGGGCGTCAGCGTCGGCCCGCGGCTCGTGCCGACCAACGGCGCGCTCTCGGTCACGGGGACGCGCAACATCGTCCAGCTCGAGACCGAACACGCCGGGCGGCTCAACGTCAGCGGGCGCGGCGCCGGCGGTCCCGAGACCGCGACCGCCGTGCTGGCTGACGTCGGACGGTTGGACTGACCGACGGTCCCCTGAACAACCGTCGGTCGGGGAGACTGACGCCGCGGTCGACGCGACTCCTCCCGACGACGCGACCTGGACTAACCGACTTCACTTGCGCACCCTCGACAGAGCGACGTGGAGCCGGAATGCCGTCGACCCGGAGACGTGGCGGCGTCCCGGTCGCCCACGCTAGAAGTGTTCCGGGGCCTCGTTCGAGAACTGCAGGTCGCCACCGCGGCCGCCCTCGACGGTGTCCTTGCCCATGTCGCCCGTCGACGGGACGCGGACGACGACGTCGTCGACCTCGTCGAAGTCCATGATCAGGTCGCGCTTGATGTTCTGGGCGGTGATGTTGCTGATCCCGCACCCCGAACAGGTACCCCCGAGTTCCACGACGACCTCGCCGCTCTCGGGGTCGGCCTTCCGCACGACGCTCTCGCCGCCGTGCATCTGGATGATGGGCATCTGGCCCTGCATCCAGGTCTCGATCCGCTCTTTGAGAGAGTCGCTCATTGCCGAACGGTAGGGGCTGCAACCACGGGTATGTTACGGTTTCTCGAATCGATCGTGAGGGATTCGGGCCCTCGGGGCGCGAAGTGAGCGTCCCGGTCTGCTACCATCGCCGTTCATCCCCCGGTCGAGGCGTCGCCAACCGCCCGACGCGCGCACGTCAGCGCCCCGAGCAGCGGGGCGTCCGCGCCCAGTTCGGCCAATTCGATCGACGGCACGTCGGCGACGAGGTGCGCGGGCAGGCGCTCGCGCAGCGGCGGCAGGAGGCGCTCGGCGTTCTCGAGCGCCACGGCGCCGCCGACCCGGACGGCCTCGGGGGCGAAGGCGTGGATGGTCGCGACCAGCCCGACCACGTTGCGCCGGGTCACCGCCGCGATCGTCCGGCGGGCCAGCGGGTCCTGGTCGGCGCGGGCGAACACGGTCGCCGCGTCGAGCGTGCCGTCCTCGACCGGCAGCGACGTCGACAGGTCGGTCTCCTCGGCGAGCAGCGCCGCCAGCCGGGGGATCCCGGAGCCCGAGCAGTACGCCTCCCAGTGACCGGGGCCGCCGCAGCCACAGGTGAGGCGCCCGTCCGCGTCGACGACGACGTGGCCGACCTCCGCGGCGTTGCCCCGGTGGCCTGAGAGGACGTGGCCGTCGACGCTGGCGCCCGCGCCGATCCCCGTCGAGAGCGTGAGGTAGACCGCGTCGGGGGGCGCGCCCCCGAGCGCGCGCTCGCCCACGACCCCCGCGACGGCGTCGTTGCGCAACGTGACGCGCTGGGTGCCCAGCAGCGACCGGAGGGGGTCGACGAGGTCGATCCGATCGACCGGGACGTTCGGCGGGGCGACGACGGCGCCGGCGGCGCGGTCCAGCGGTCCCATCGAGGCTATCCCCGCGGCGTCGACGCCGGCGGGAGCGACGCCCGCGCGCTCGCAGGCGCGCCGGACGCAGTCGAGCACCGCCTCGGTGACCTCGTCGCCGGTCGGTCCCTGCGGCGTCCGGCGGTCGGCCCGGGCGAGTTCCGCGTCGGCGTCGCCGACGACCGCGCGGAGGTTGGTCGCCCCGAGGTCGACGCCGACGAACAGCGAGCGGTCCATACCCCACCTGGGGCGACCGGGGGCTTGTAGGTTGGCGCCGACGACTGGAGGATGGAGACGACTGGGGGGGGTGGCGCCGACAACTGGAGGGCCACGACTGGAGGGCCACGACTGGAGGGCGACGCCGCCGACCACCGGGGAGGGGCGTCCCGACCGGGGGACCTATGGCGCTCCCCGCCGACGGGTCGGGCATGCTCA
>JBDGUA010000022.1:0-8916 GCA_042216345.1 Haloferacaceae archaeon | reverse complement strand
GGCGTCCCGACCGGGGGACCTATGGCGCTCCCCGCCGACGGGTCGGGCATGCTCACGCCGGAGTTGACCGACCGGACGGTGCTGGTCACGGGTAGCGCGAGGGGCATCGGTCGGGCCCTGACGCTCGCGGCAGCCGAGGCCGGCGCCCGGGTCGCGGTCCACTACAACACGAGCGACGCCGCGGCGGCGGCGACCGCCGAGGAGGCCCGCGAGCGCGGGGGCGAAGCGGCGACCACCGTCCAGGGCGACGTCACCGACCCCGACGCGGTCGACGCGCTGTTCGAGCGGGTGGAGTCGGAGCTCGGGCGCGTGGACGCGCTGGTGAACAACGTCGGCGACTTCGCGCCGCGCCACTGGAGCGAGATCGACTTCGACACCTGGCAGCGGGTGCTGGCGACGAACTTCACGGGGACGTACCTCTGTTCGAAGCGCGCGCTGGGACCGATGCGCGAGGGCGACTGGGGGCGGATCGTCAACGTCGGCTACGCGGGCGCGGAGAAGGCACTGGCGTACCCGAAGAACTTCCCCTACTTCGTCGCCAAGACGGGCGTCCTCATGTTCACCCGGATGCTCGCCTACGACACCATGGCCGATCCCGTCACCGTCAACGCCGTCTCCCCGTACGTGGTCGAGAACTCCGCGGAGTTCCCCGAGTCGCTCCCCCGGGGGCGGCCGGCCTCCTTCGCGGACGTGACCCAGGCCGTGCTGTTCTTCCTCGACGAGGACTCCTCGTACATCTCCGGGGAGAACCTGGAGGTCGACGGCGGGTGGATCCCGGAGAAACTCTAGGGGGTTGGCTCCGAACGGGGGGCGCTAGTAGTCCGGCGCCTCGTCCTCGACGGCGCGCTTCATCGAGTCGCGGCGGGACTTGGCGTCGCGACCGGTGACCTCCAGGAGGAACTCGTTTTTCGCGTCGACGGCGTCCTGGGCGTACTCGGTCAGGCCCTCCTCGACGAGTTCCGCCGCGGGGCGCTCGTCGAAGTGCACGGCGAGGCGGTCCTTCTTCCCGCTGTAGGTGGCGGCGCCGACCAGGATGCGCTCGAAGACCGGGTTGTCGGGCTCGCCGACCACGTAGAGCTCGTGGCCCCCGCGCTCTTCGGTGCCGGTGATCGGACCGAAGTACTCCTCGATCATGCCCTCCAGATCCGGGGCTCGATCCTCGAGGGTCTCGCCCCGACGCATCTTGTAGATCTTCATACGCCCGTCATTGGGGGGCGGAGATTTTACTCTGACGATGGGCAGGAGCGATGCGCCCCGGATCGCGAGCGGGATCGCGAGCGAGATCGCGAAGGGTACCGGCGGCTCGCGTGTCGTATCCGGGGCGCTACGGGGCGGTGAGAGCGGCGCGTCGAGAACTGCGATCGGCCCGGACTCGGGCTCTCCTGCACTCGGGCGTCGGGGCAGCGCTCGGGCACTCCCGCACTCAGGCGTCGCGTTCGGTGACGTAGCCCTTCCGGCACTCCGGGCAGATGTCGCCGGCCCGCATCGACGACCCGCCGGCGCCGCGGGTCATCCCGCAGTTGGGACAGTAGTACTCCGTGTCGGCGTCGCCGGGCGCGAGGTCGACCGTCGCCGACTCCTCGCGCGCGATGCCCGTGCCGACGTCGGCGGAAGCGTCGCCGGCCCCCGACGCGCCGGATCCGTCGGATGTCCCCGCCGTCGGGTCGGCGGTGGAACCGACGTACTCTGCGGCGGTCTCGGGGGGCGTCGGGTCGGCCCGTCCGTTGCCCTGGCCCCCGGCGCTCGGACTGTCGATGAACTCGACGTCCTCGTCTGCGGCCTCGGACTCGACCTCGGGGGTCAGCCCGTTGCCGCTGAAGGAGACCCCCTCGCCGCCGCCGGTCTGGGCGTCGAACCCCTCGTCCTCGCCGCTGTGGTCCGGCCAGGCGGTCGCCGAGCCGCCCGCGGGCTCGGTATCGTCGGCGTCCGCGGCGGCGGACTGCTGCTCGACGTCCGCCTCGGTCGAGTCCCCGGCCGCGGCGGGCGTCTCGGGGGCGTCGGGCTCTTCGGCCTCGTCCGGCGCTCCGGTCCCGGTCGCCGCCTCGCCCCGCCCCTCGCTGGCCGCGTCGGCGGTCGCGGCGGCGGTTGCGTCGTCGTCGCCATCGGCGTCGAGAATCTCGACGTCGTCCTCCTCGCCCGCGGCGGGGGCGGCGTCCGTGGATCGACCGTCGGATTCCGCCCCCAAGTCGACCGCCTCGTCGTCGCCCGCCGTCCCGGCCGTGGGCGCCCCGGGGGCCTCGTCCGCCGACCCCTCCTCGGCGTTCGGCCCGCCCGCCTCGTCCTGCATCGGCGTGGAGCTGGACTGGGGCCGTTCGGCGTCCGGCCACTGGCCCGGTTCGCGCTCGGGTTCGGATTCGTCGTCCTCCAGGATGACGGCGTCGTCGGCGTCCTCGGTGGGCTCGAACGCGGCCTCGGCGTCGTCGACCGCCGGGTGGGTGGGCTCCTCGGCCTCGGCGTCGTCGTCGGCCCCCTCGTCCAGGCCGGCCTCCTCCGGCGTCATGATCGACGTGACCTCCTTGTTCTCGCTGACGACCCGCTCGGTCCCGCAGCGGGCGCACGTCTCGACCTCGCGGATCGTGACCACCATCTCGTTCCCGTCCTCCTCCCGTTCGCGCTCGACTTCGACGTCGCCGAAGTCGTGCCCGAGTAGACACCTGAGTCCCATTGGCCGGTCGTAGCCCACTCGGAGCCAAAAACCTACCCCTCGTGTCAGACGCGGGTCAGACGGGTCCGCGGCGGCGTGGGCGGTAAGAGTAAACCGCTGCTCGACAATGGGAGGCATATGCAGGCAAAGCCGGAGTTCCGCAACCGTCCGCCGGAACAGGTGGCGGTGCTGGACGCCCTGGTCGGTCGGACCGAGGACGGCATGACAGTCCTCGAACTCCGGGCCGCGGTCGACCAGGACATCGACACCCTGGAGGAGGCGCTCTCGGAGCTCAAGGCGGCGGGACTCATCGAGGTCGAGCGCGCGGACGACCAGACGCTCCTGCACCCCGCCGACCGCGTCGTCCCGAGTTCCGAGGAGGCCCGCGAGGACGAGCGGGGACTCGTCGACGCGCTCCGGGAGCGACTCGGCCTCTGAGCGGGCGGCGACGGGTGCGGTGACTGGCGCTCCACTGCGGTGACCCCCTCCCCCGCGATGGCTGGCGCTCCACCGCGGTGGTCCACTCCCCCGCGATGGCTGGCGCTCCACCGCGGTGGTCCACTCCCCCGCGATGGCTGGCGCTCCACCGCGGTGACCCACTCCGCCGGGGTCGGTTCCCCCCTCGGGACCGGCGCACGCGATTCCACCGACGTTATTCTCCTCCGGGGCCTACGTCCACGCCATGACCGTCGTAGGCGAGATGCACGAGGACCACGGGGCGACGTTCGTCGAGCGCGGGGGGCGGCGACTCGTCGGCCACTACGGGCGCCCGGAGCGGGCGGGCCGGGCGGTACGCAACGGCGTGGGCGCCATCGAGATGGGTTACGGCGTCGTCGTGGTCGAGGGCGACGACCGCGTCGAGTTCGTCGACAACACCGTCTCCAACCGCGTCCCGACCGCGGACGGCCAGGGGCGGTACGCCCTGCTGCTGGACCCCCAGGGACGCATCGAGACCGACATGTACGTCTACAACGCGGGCGAGCGCCTGCTGCTTTTCACCCCACCGGACCGGGCCGGCCCGCTCGTCGACGACTGGCAGGAGAAGACGTTCATCCAGGACGTCGACCTCCGCGAGGCCTCCGCGGAGTTCGGCGTCTTCGGCGTCCACGGGGCGATGGCGACCGAGAAGGTCGCCAGCGTCCTCACCGGCGCGTCGGCGCCCGAGGGCCACCTCACCTTCGACCGGGGGTCGATGGGCGACGCCGGCGTCACGGTCGTCGCCAGCGACGCCCCCCTCGGCGAGGAGGGCTACGAGGTGATCTGCGCCGCCGAGCAGGCCGACGAGGTGTTCGAGACCCTGCTCACCCGCGGGCTCAACGCGGCCCCGTTCGGCTACGAGACCTTCGAGACCCTGGCGCTGGAGGCCGGCACGCCCCTGTTCGAGCCCGAACTCGAGGGGCGCGTCCCGAACGTCCTGGGACTGACCAACGCCGTCGCCTTCGACAAGGGCTGTTTCGTCGGCCAGGAACTCGTCTCCAAGGTGGAGAACCGCGGCCAGCCGAGCCAGCGACTCGTGGGCCTCGTGCCCGCCGAGCGCCCCGCGGCCGGCGCGACCGTCGCGGTCGGCGGCGACGCCGGCGAGACGGTCGGTGAGATCACCCGCGCCGTCGAGAGTCCGACTCGGGGCGAACCCCTCGCGCTGGCGCTGCTCGACTACGACTGCGAGGCCACTGAGCTGACGGTCCGGGTCGACGGCGAGGAGGTGCCGGCGGTCCGCGCCGACCTCCCGTTCGTCGAGGGCAGCGACCGCTCGGCCCGGCTGCCGGCCTACGAGTAGCTCCGGGCTGACGAGTAGCTCTCTGGATCGAAGACGACGGGGTGAGAGTCTGTCGAGCGAGCCCCGCTACGAGAACAGCTTCCGCAGGTGTTCGCGCGAGAAGAACGACGAGGGGCGGTCCATGTGGACGCCGATCTCGCCGGAGAGCGCCCGTAGGCCCGCGTGCTGGACGGGCTCGGGCAGCGAGTAGGCCCGACGGATCCAGCGCCCCAGCCTGATCTCGCCGGCCAGTTCCTCGCGCCAGCCGCGCTCGTAGTCGGCCAGCGTCGACGGGTCCGCGGGGTCGATCACCTCGCTGGCGACGTCGGCGGCGGTCATGCCGTAGAGGATGCCGCCGCCGGTGAAGGGCTTGGTCTGGCCGGCGGCGTCGCCCAGCAGGAACGCCCGGTCGCTCACCGTGCGCTCGGGCGGCCCGATGGGGATGGCCCCCGAACAGAAGTGGTCGGTCTCGACGCCGTAGGCGTCGGTGAGGGTCGCGAACATCTCGTTGACCTCCCGGCCCGGCGGCGCGGCCAGTCCGTACTCGACGCCGGCGTCCCCGCGGGGGATGCGCCAGGCGAAAAAGCGCGGGACCGTCAGGTGGACGTCGACGCGGTCGCCGTGGTCGACCTCGTCGGTGAACGCGAGCACGCCGTGGAGCGTCTCGGTCGGTTCCGGCAGGCCGACCTCGCGGCGGACCCGCGAGACCGGCCCGTCGGCGCCGGCGACCAGGCGCGCCTCGAACGTCTCCTCGCCCGCGTCGGCGACGCTGGCGGTGACGACCACGCGGTCTGACCGCTCCTCGACCGCGGTGACGGTGTGGCCCTCGCGCACGTCCGCGCCCGCCTCGCGGGCGGCCTCGGCGAGGGTCCGGTCGAGTTCGACCCGATCGATGACGTTCGAGACCTCCTCGGTCTTGTAGAAGGGGTAGGCCCGGGAGTCGGGACCGCCGACGTGGAAGCGCGCGCCGTAGATGCGGTTCTGGAAGAGTCGCTCGCGCGCCGCCTCGGGCACGTACGCCCAGAGGTCCGTCGAGACGTGGCCCGAGCAGGCCAGCGGCGTGCCCACCTCGCCTTTCTCCAGGGCGAGGACGTCGTATCCGGCCGCGGCGGCGCGGCGGGCGAACCTGGCCCCCGCGGGGCCGACGCCGACCACGACGAAGTCGTACATGGGTCGGGAGTAGTGCGCTGGCGAGTAAATACCTTCTCGAAGCCGAGGCGGGGATCGGGCGCGCTAGACCCGACGGTCGCGCGCCGAGGAGGAGGGCCGCGCCGCGCCCGTGCTCACTCGACGATCGCGAGCCCCCGGACGGCCTGGCGTTCGTCGGCGTCGTCCCACTCGACGGCAACCTCGCGCCACGTCGCTCCGGCGTCGGTCGTCCGGTAGAGCCCGCGGTTGTTGGCGGCGTAGAACGCCCCGCCCGCGTCGCCGGCCCGGATGACCGACCGGAGGACGCCGTCGCCGGTGGGGACGCCCCGGTCGTCGAGGCGCTCCCAGGAGTCGCCCCCGCGCTTGCGGTAGAGGTACGACTCGGCGCTCTCGACGCCGCGGTGGCCGTGGGCCGCGTAGGCACCGGTGGCCGCCGAGAGCAGGACCGTCTCCGGGTCGGCGGGGTCGACGGCGACGCTCCAGCAGTAGCGGTGGTCGAGTCCCTCCTGGGGGTGGTCCCACGAGTCGCCGCCGTCGCGGGTCTCGGCGTAGCCGTCGCCGGCGGCGGCCCAGGCGCGACCGGGGGCGTCGGGGTGGGTCGCGAGCTCGTGGTTGTCCCGGCGGGAGGTCGGGACCCGATCCGCCCAGGTCGCACCGCGGTCGTCGGTTCGGAGGAGGGCCCCGGCCTCGATGCTGACGAACAGGCGCGCGGGGTCGGCGGGGTCGACCTCGATCCAGCGGACGTGGTGGGTGTCGGGCCGCGGCGGGAACGACCACGAGGAAGCCGACGAGAGGTCGAGCAGGCCGCCCCGCTCGGTGAACGTTTCGCCGCCGTCGGTCGAGCGGTACACCCGGCTCGGCTCGGTGCCGACCCACACCTCGCTCGCGTCGTGGGGGTTGCGCGCCAGCGACGTCACCGACTGCTCGATGGTCCCCTCGCCGACGCGCTCGAAAGTCTCGCCGCCGTCGGTCGAGCGGTGGAGTCCCGCGTCGAAGGTCCCACAGAGGACCCACTCGCCGCCGGGGTGGGCCAGCACGCACTCCGGACGGTGCGCGGTCAGCCGGCGGTCGGTCGCGCCGTCGTCGCCGACGACCAGCAGCGCCTCCTCGAGGGCGAGGTAGATGGCCATAGCTAGCGTGACGGCGCCCGACGAGGAAAACGTAGCCCCGGCCGAGGGT
The DNA here is from genome assembly GCA_042216345.1 of Haloferacaceae archaeon. GTDB lineage: Archaea > Halobacteriota > Halobacteria > Halobacteriales > Haloferacaceae > JBDGUA01. Next base: position 2,188 of record JBDGUA010000022.1, on the reverse strand, counting down.
TCAAGTGCGATCGGGGGGCCAGACGCCCCGTGAGCTAACCGACGCCGCAGGGCGGCCAGCGGGTGTACGGCACACCGTCCTGCGATCCCGACGGGCGTCTTCGCGGCGCCTCGGCTCCGCCTCGTGTCGTCTGTTCGCCATCGAACCGGTCGCCGGGCGTCAGTCGAGGTCGGTCAGGGCCTCGACGATCTCGGCGTAGTCGGCCGGTGCCGGGGTCCACCCGGCCGAGAGCAGCGCGTCCACCAGGTCGAGCACCTCGGCGGGGGACCGGTCGCCGTCCGCGGCCGCGTCCACCAGCAGCCTTGCGGTGCCGCGGGCCCGCAGTCCCTCGACGCGGGCGAGTTTGCGCGTGTAGGTCGCGTCGGCGACCGCCGCGCCGCCGGCGTAGTCCGCGAGCGAGAGCGTCGCGGCGTCCGCCCGCGTGAGCCGCGGGTTCTCGCGCAGGCTCCCGACGATCTCCGTGCCCTCGGGGAGGGCGAAGACGCGGAACAGGCCGTCGTCGGCGGCGCGCTCGACCCGCCGTGCCGGGGGCGCGCCCCGGAACGCGTGTTCGGCGAAGGGGCGGTAGACCCGCTCGGTGACCAGTACCTCCCGGTGGAGTCCCTCGAGGACGTCGAGACGGCCAACCCTGGCCAGCGACGTCAGCGGACCGGTGCCGAGGACGTAGGTCACGGGGCGTCCACCCGGTCAGCGACCGTCGAGGTCGTGCGAGAGGTGGTCGGTGTCGACCCACTGGACGCCGCGCTCTTCCAGTCGGTCGGCGAGCTCCCAGGGGGTGACGTCGGCGATCTCGACGGCGCGGTCGAACGACACCTCGCCGTCCTCGAGGCGAGCGACGGCCTCCTCGAGGCGCCACCGCTCGAGCGCGTCGCGGAGCAACTGCCGGACCGCCGCGTCGGGGTCGAGGCGCTCCGACTCGGCGTACCGGTCGAGGTCAGCCGCCAGGTCCGACGGGAGGTCGCCGACGGTCGCCGCGGCGAACTCCGCCGAGACGTCCTGCTGATCGCGCATGGGCGGAGTGCACTCGCCCGGGGATAACAAGCGTTCGGGCCGAAGCGCCCCTCAGTGGGCGTGTTCGGTGACGGTCCCGTTCCCGTGGTGGTGGTCCCCTTCGGCTTCCCGGTGGTCCTCGGGGTTCCGGAAACTGATGCTGACGAAGAACCACTGGTCGTCGTACCGGTAGAGCCCGCGCGTCTCCCCGTCGCAGTGCTCGGCCAGCGCGTCGCCGATGCCGGTGCCGGTCTCCGTCGAGACGCCGCGCTCGGCGCGCTCGCCCGTCCGCCCCGCCTTCGTGAGCACCGCCTCCAGGGCCGGGTAGCGACGCACGAACGCCGGCGAGAGCGTACACCGCACGTCGGTCTCGTCGCCGTCGGCCGGCAGGGCGCGCAGGCGAACCGGCTCCTTCTCGAAGAGGCCGAGACAGCCCGCCGTCGCCGCGGCGGCCAGCGTCGTCGCGGTCGACAGATACCGTCGGCGCGAGCGGTCAGTCATCCGCGGCCTCGATCTCGGGCGCCTCCTCCGGCTCGTCGTCCTCGGCGGGCTTGCGCCGGTCCGCGCGCGGCCCCTCGGCGTCGACCGCCGGCAGGAGGTCCCGGAGGTACCGCCCCGTGTGGGAGGCCTCGGTCCGGGCGACCGCCTCGGGCGTCCCGGCAGCGACGAGTTCGCCGCCGTGCTCGCCGCCCTCGGGACCGAGGTCGATCACGTGGTCCGCGTTCTTCACCAGGTCGAGTTCGTGCTCGATGACCACGACGGAGTTACCCTGGTCGGTCAGGCGCTGGAGCACCTCGATCAGCTTGCGCTCGTCCTCCTTGTGCAGCCCCGTCGTGGGCTCGTCGAGCAGGTAGAGCGTCTCGCCGGTGTCCTTCTTGCCGAGCTCCTCGGCGAGTTTCACGCGCTGGGCCTCGCCGCCCGAGAGCGTCGTCGAGGGCTGGCCGAGCTGCATGTAGTCGAGGCCGACGTCCTTCAGCAGCTTCAGCCGGCGGCGGATCTGGCTGTTGTTCTCGAAGAAGTCGTAGGCCTCCTCGACGCTCATGTCCAGCACGTCCGCGATGGTCGCGCCCTTGTAGGTCACGTCGAGGGTCTCGTCGTTGTAGCGGGCGCCGCCGCACTCCTCGCAGGGGACGTAGACGTCCGAGAGGAAGTTCATCTCGATCTTGACGGTCCCCTGGCCGCCGCACTCCTCGCAGCG
>JBDGUA010000017.1:16591-17812 GCA_042216345.1 Haloferacaceae archaeon | reverse complement strand
CGACAACCTTCGTAGCCGTACAACCGTCGCACTTATCGGAACACGCCGTATACCACGCCGAGTATGAACCAGCGCCACGCCCGCTACCCGTTCTTCGAGGCCGCCCGCGAGGCGGTCCAGCAGGCCGACGTGGCGCTGCCCGACCTCGTCGCCGCGGACGCGCCCGCGGTCGACCGGGCCCGCGAGCGCGTCGAGCGTGCCCTGATGGAGGGCACCGTCGCCGCCGAGGACCCCGCCCGCTGGGACCCGCGGGACGAACTCCTCTCCTATCCGATCGCCCGCGTCCTGGTCTCGCTGATCGACGCCCCCGCGGCGGTCGAGAAGTACGCCGCCGCCGAGGCCGCCACGGCCCACGAGCGGTTCACCGAGGACGTCGCCGCCGGCGACGACGGCCTCCAGAGCACCACCACCGACCGCGTCGACCTCGAGGAGTTCCTCCGGGAGTTCGACCTCGCGGGCGACGTCCGAATGGAGGCCGACGGCGCCGACGCGCGGCCGACCGGCGGAACCGGCCCCCGAAGCGGCTCGGCCGAACCCCGCCCGGACACCTGGTTCCGCGTCGACGTGGGCGTCTTCCTCCAGTTGAAGGACGACTGGCGCGAGGAGTGGCGACTGGTCAACCGCGAACTCGTCGCCGGCGAGGTGCGCGTCGTGCGCGACGAACTCTACCGCCTGCTCCGGGAGGCCGTCCGCCGGCGGGTCGCCGAGGGGCTCCCCTTCGACGTCACCGCCAGCCAGGGCGGCGAAGCCATCGCCGACGCGCTCGCGCCCGCCGTGGCCGACCTGCGGGACCTGCTGTCCGACCGCGCCGACGTCGGCGAGATCGACACCGTCGTCCCCGAGCTGTTCCCGCCGTGCATGACGACGCTGCTCGAGCGCGCCCGCCGCGGCAGCGAGTTCGACCTCCACGAGAGCTTCGCGCTGATGGCGTTCCTCACCGGCATCGGCATGGACGCCGACGAGATCATCGCGTTCTGCCGGACCACCTCGCTTGACGAGGAGGGCATCCGCTTCCAAACGGAGTACCTCCGCGACGAGCGCGGCACCCAGTACCCGCCGCCCTCCTGCGAGACCCTGCACGCCTACGGCCTCTGCGAGAACGAGGACGACCACTGGGAGGTCGCCTCCCACCCGCTGGTCTACTACCAGCGACGGCTCCGCGAGGTCGACGAGGCGGAGGTCACCGACTGGCGCGAGCAGCGCGACGGCGCGGAAGCCTGA
>JBDGUA010000017.1:15288-16491 GCA_042216345.1 Haloferacaceae archaeon | reverse complement strand
CCGGACCCGACGGTCACTCCTGGCGAGCGAGGTAGAAGCCGATCCCGCCCATCACCAGCACGAACAGCGTGATCGCACCGACCAGCGCCAGCCCGGCGACCGGCGGCATCGACGACCCGCCGAAGGCCATGCCGATGCCGAGCATCAGCGCGACGAAGAAACCGACGGCGACGATCGAGAGGACGATCTGCCGTCGCGACTCCGCGGAGAGTTCCATGCACTGGCGTATCCCTGGCCGTCCCAAAAGCGCTTCGAAAGGGGGCTCGGGGGCGGTTCGACGGCCTCGGGGCGGGGCGAGACGACCGCGACCGCGACGGCGTCCTCCCCGACCCCGATTCTCCCGAATTCGGCCGCGAAACGCCCCCGATGCGAGGGTTTAGGCGTCTGCAGCCCCTACTCGGAGGCAGGACGCCGCCCGGTGTCCACACCACCATGACGCACGCAGAACACACAGCCGCGTCAGCCACCCACCCCGCGACGCGCCCCAAGACGCGCCTCCCGGTCGACGGGACCGAGGGCCGCTCCCGGCGCGCCCGCGACGAGGCCATGGCCGTCCGACCGCTGCGCGACGGTCGCTACGTCGTCGAGACCGACTCGGGGACGTACGTCGTCGACCTCGACGCCCGGTCGTGCACCTGCCCGGACCACGCCATCCGGGGCGCCCGGTGCAAGCACCTCCGCCGCGTCGCCATCGAGATCAACGAGGGGCGCCTCCCCGCGCCCGACCGCCGCACCGCGATCTGCGCGGTCTGTGGCGACCCGACGTTCGTCCCCCTCGACGCCGAGGGCGCCCGCCTCTGCGAGCGCCACGCGTTCGACCCCGGCGACCTCGTTCGCGACCGCGAGTCGAACAAGCTCCTGGTCGTCGTCGAACAGACGACCGAGCGCGCCGACGAGCGCGTCGTAGAGGAGGCCGACCGAACCGTCGCCGCGTTCGAGACGAACGCGAACTACGGCGGCCACGAACCCGTGATAGAGGCGGTCTACGTGCCCGCGCAGGTCCCCCTCGACGGCGACCTCGACCTGGGCTCGCGCAAGCGCTACGGCTTCCCGGCCTCGCGGCTGGTGCCCGTCGAGCGCGGGTACGTCCGGGTCGACGAGGACCCCCCGGCGGCGACGGCGTAACAGTCGACGCACGTTTTCGGCGGTCCAGAAGCAGCACCATCGGAGCGACGGCGACCGAGTCGGTCGGCGAAAGTAGCG
>JBDGUA010000017.1:10474-15188 GCA_042216345.1 Haloferacaceae archaeon | reverse complement strand
TCGCCCCTCGGGACCTAACCGCTCCGGCCTTCCTCGACGTTGTCGCCGGCGCGGTGCTCGGAGATGATCTTGTCGAGCTCCTCGGCCTTCTGCTCCTTGCGGCGCTGCTCGGCCCGGTCCTCCCAGTCGGCGATGGCCGCCGCGACCTCGTCCTCGCGGGCGACCGCGAGTTCGTCGACCTCCTGCATCGTCACGTCGTCGGCGGGCGCGACCGGGACGTCGTGGTCGAACAGCACGGCGTCGGCGGCGTCCGAGAGCCCGCCCTGCTTGAGGACGACCCGAGGCTCGGTCTCGGCGAGCAGTTCGGCGGTCTGCCGGCCGGCGCCGCTGGCGTCCCGGAGGAAGACCACGTCGCCGGCGGCCAGTCCGTAGCGCTCGTCGGCGCCCCGGATGGCGTCCTTGGTGAACTGCTCGACCACCTTCACGGAGACGAGGTCCCGGCCCTTCGAGACGTCCGAGAGGTTCGAGTGGTCGAGCTTCCAGAGCGTCTTGAGCCGTTCGAGCTTCCCGTCGAGTTCGTCGGCGCGCTCGCGGGCCTCGTCGCGTTCGCGTTCGAGGCGCTTGTTCTCGCGCTCGAGGCGTTTGACCTCGCGGCGCTCGCGGGCCTCGCGGCGCTCCTCGCGGCGGGCCGCCGAGAGCTCCTCCTCGTACTCGGCGATGCGTTCGTCCTTCTGCGAGATGGTCTCTTTCAGGTCCGCGACGTGGTCCTCCAGGCGGTCGACCCGGGCCTGGAGGTCGCGGATGGTCCGCTCCTCCTCGGTGAGTTCCCGGGGGTCGTGGGTCGAGTCCTCCTCCTCGGGTTCGTCGTCGTCCCGGAGGTCCCGGAGCACCGCCTCGACGGACTCCTCGCCGGCGATGACGCGCTTGACGATCTCGCCGCGCTTCATCGTCGGCGGCACCTTCCGGGTGATGCGCTGGATCTGGTCGGCGTGGTCGTCGCGGGCGTACAGCGCCGCCGCGAGCGCGTCGCGCTGGTGGTCGTTCTCGTAGTCCACCTCGCGGGTGCGGTGGAGCTTCTCGTCGACCGGCAGGTCCGACTCGGGGACCCACCCGGCGGCGTCGAAGCTCCGGCGGAACTTCTCGACGGTCTCGGGCATCGGCTCGACGTCGGCGGCGACCAGGACGGGCCGCCCCCGCTCGATCAGCCACTCGATGACGTCGGCGGTGTCGCCGGTCCGCGTCGAGTGGACGTCCAGCACGTTGCCGTCGAGGTCGACGACGGCGGCGGCGGTCGTCGTCCCGGGGTCGATGCCGACGAAGACGTGGTCGCGGCGCTTCGCGAGGGGTTCGAACTCGATGCCGTCGCGGCGCTCGCGCTCGATCTCGATGCGGGTGTCGCCCGAGCGGTTGCGCGAGACGGGGATGTCCTCGGGGCGGCCCTCGACGGTGAAGACCGCGTTGGCGTAGCCGCCGTACTTCTCGGTCACCTCCCGCTCGTACTCGAGGCCGGCGTCGTCGAGTTCGGCGGCGACCTCGCGGGACCGGGTCTTGACGTTGCCGTGGATGCGCCGGGTGTAGCGGTCGGCGCTCCAGCCCCCCTTGCCCGTCGAGCGCCCGCGGGAGACCTTCACGCGCGTGGTGTTCGTGAAGGCGCTCACCACGTGGCCGACGTTGGCAGCGGCCAGGCGGGCGGCGGCCTCGGCCTCCTTCATCGGCTCCTTGCCGTAGGGGACGCCGTGGCGCTTGGCCACCCGCGAGAGGGGTTCGGGGCGCTCGTCGCCGGTCACCTGGACCAGCCGGGTGCCGTCGGGCAGTTCGCGGAGGAAGTGCACGAGCGCGTCCTTGTCGGCGGCGAGTTCGTAGACGTTGTCAGTCGCGACCAGCGACGGCCGCTGGCCCTCGATCAGCCGCCGGAGCTTCCGGTAGGAGACCACGTCGCGCTCGATCGAGAGGTCCTCGCCGTCCCCCTGCAGGACGACCAGCGCGTAGGAGGGGGCGTCGCCGCGAACGTCGCCGCTCTGGACGTCGACGCCGAACACCAGCGAATCGAGCGCATTCGTCCGCGCGTTCACACCCGGTATAGACGACTGGGAGGTAAATACTCCACGCCGCGGGGGTGAGAGCGCGGTGCGTCGGGGGCGTGGCGAGGGCGACGGTGACGACTACGGGATGCTGACACAACGACGACTGTGACGTAACAGCGACGGCGATGCGGCAACGACACGACCGCGACGGCGACAACGACGGCACCCGCGAGCCGAACGTTCTTGGCCCGCCTCGACGAACGCCGGGGCATGCACGCACGACACATCGATCACGTGAACCTCCAGATCCCGGCCGACGGGGCCGCGGCGGCGCGGGACTTCTACGGCGAGACGCTCGGGTTCGGCATCGAGGACACCCTCTACGAGGCGGGCGAGAAGTCGTTCTTCGACGTCCGCCTGTCGGCGACGGCGGTGATCCACCTCTGGCCGAGCGAGGCGTTCGAACCGCCGTCGGGGACGAACTTCAACCACGTCTGCGTCGTCGTCGAGGAGGACCAGGCGGAGGTCGTGCAGCGACTGGAGGCCGACGGCGTCGAGATCGACAAGCAGAGCGACTCGCCGCGGGGCGCGACCGGCGAGGCGCCGTCGGTCTACGTCACCGACCCGTTCGGCTACCAGCTGGAACTGAAGACGCGGGTGTGACGTCGCCGCTCGCGATCCGGGTTGCCGGGGCGACGGGGCGGACCGTCACGGAGAATCACGCCTTCTCGGGGAACTGGACCTCGACCTCGTCGCCGTCGTCGGCGACGAACACCTCGCCGCCGAAGGCCTCGCTGGCCTCCGCGCGGAGGGTGGCCGTCTCGGTCGCGTGCCGGGAGGAGATGTGCGTGAGCGCCAGCCGGGCGGCGTCGGCGCGCTCGGCGATCTGGCCCGCCTGCCGGGCGGTGGTGTGGGCCGTCGCCCGGGCGCGGTCGGCGTGCGCGTCGGTGAAGGTGGCGTCGTGGATCAGCAGGTCGGCGCTCCGGGCGGCGTCGACGGTCGCGTCGATCGGGCGGGTGTCCCCGGTGTAGACCAGTTTCCGCCCGGGCCGGGGCTCGCCGACGACCTGCTCGGGGGCGATGGTCCGGCCGTCCTCCAGTTCGACGGATTCGCCGGCGTGGAGTTTGCTGAACTTCGGACCGACCGGGATGCCGAGTTCCTCGGCCCGCTCGCGCTGGAATCGCCCGGGGCGGTCGTCCTCGACGAGCGCGTAGCCGACCGAGGTGGTCCGGTGCTCGGTCCGGAACGAGCGGACCTCGTACTCCTCGGCGCGGTAGGCGACCGTGCCCGGCGAGACCTCGTCGATCCGGACGTGGAAGTCGGGATCGTAGCCCGCGGCGTGGATCAGCCCCTGGAGGTGCCGGCGCGACCCCGGCGGCGCGTGGATCGTCAGCGGCTCCTCGCGCTCGTTGAAGTCCCAGGTCTGGATCAGGCCCGGGAGCCCGAGGACGTGGTCGCCGTGGAGGTGCGAGAGGAAGACGTGCGAGATTCCAAAGCCCGTCGAGAAGCGCATCATCTGGCGCTGGGTCCCCTCGCCGCAGTCGAACAGTAGCTTCTCGCCCTCCCGGTTGACGAACACCGAACTCGGGGCCCGCGCCGTCGTCGGGAGCGCCCCGCCGGTGCCGAGGAAGGTCACGCGCAGCGACATACCGACTCCTCCGGGCGGCGGGTGTAAACGCGTGTCGAAACGTCACCCCGCTCACTGCCCGGATCAGGCGGTCGCGGTCGCCGTCCGGATCAGGCCGCCACGCTCACCGCCACACCGGACCGTCGTCGCGGGCGTGTTGGCACAGATCCATATGTCGAGTGAACAGTCTCGATAAACAACAGGATATTTACCGACCCCGGCCGAGCAACGTAATACATGAGACGAACGGCGGCGATCCTGCTGACCGCGCTGCTCGTGGTCACCGCAGGCTGTGGCGGATCCATCGGCGGGGACGGCGGGGATGGCGCGGGGGAGCGAACCGGGACGGTCAACTTCTACGTCAGCGACCAGCAGAACGCCATCGGCGACTTCGCGCACCTGAACGTGACGGTGACGCGGGTGGGCCTCCACCGCACGACCCAGGCCCAGAACGGGACGGGCAACGCCACCGGGAACGCCTCCGGCGAGTGGATCGAACACGATGTCGACAACGTGACGGTCGACCTGACGGAACTCCAGGGAGCGAACGCGACCAGACTGGGCGCCCTGGAGTCCCCCAACGGCACCTACAACAAGGTGTTCGTCTACGTCGACGGCATCGACGCGACCCTCGAGAACGGGGAGTCGGCCTCCGTGAAACTCCCGAGCCAGAAGCTCCGTCTGAACGAGCAGTTCACCCTCGGAGTGGACGAGGAGGTCGACTTCGTCTACGACCTGACGGTCCAGGAGACCGGCAACGGCCGGTACATCCTCAAGCCGGTCGCGAGCCAGTCCGGGACCGACGTGCCCATCGAGGAGAAGCCCTCGGCGAAGGCGGGCCAGGGGAAGAGGGGCGGCGCGGGGAACGGCGCGGGACAGAACCGGACGCCCAAGCAGGGCAAAGTCCGCCTCTACGTCAGCGACCAGCCGAACGCCATCGACGACTTCGAACACCTGAACGTCACGATCATGAAGGTCGGCTTCCAGCGTGACGACGACGAGGCGGGCGACGCGAGCGGCGAGCAGGTCGACGAATCTGACGACGAGACGGCCAACGAGACGGAAAGCGACGACGAGACGGCCAACGAGACGGAAAGCGACGACGAGACGGCCAACGAGACGG
>JBDGUA010000017.1:0-10374 GCA_042216345.1 Haloferacaceae archaeon | reverse complement strand
GACGACGAGACGGCCAACGAGACGGAAAGCGACGACGAGACGGCCAACGAGACGGAAAGCGACGACGAGAAGGCCGACGAAACGGAGACCGAGAAATCCGACGACGCCGACGACGCCGACGAGTCAGACGACGACGGCCGCGCGGGCTGGGTGGAGCGCGACGTCGACGCCGCGACGGTCGACCTGACGGAACTCCGGGGCGCCAACGCCACCCGGATCGGCGACCTCGACGTCCCGGCAGGCCGGTACAACAAAGTGTTCGTCTACGTCTCCGAGATCGACGCCACGCTCGCGGACGGCGAACGCGTGACCGTGAAGCTCCCGAGCGAGAAGCTCCAGCTCCAGAAGGGGTTCACCGTGGGCGACGGCGAGGACGTCTCGTTCGTCTACGACATCGCGGTCCACGAGGCGGGCAAGAGCGGGAAGTACGTCCTCCGACCGGTCGTGGGGCAGTCGGGCACGAGTGACGAGGTCGAGATCAGGGAGCGCGAGGAGCCCGAAGACGACGACCACGAGGACGACGAGGACCACGGCGAAGGCGAGGACCACGAGCGAGCCGGCGCGCTGAACGCGACGTTCACGACGAACGTCACCGCCGGGGAGAACGCCACCCTGCGGGTCACCCGCAACGGCTCCGCGGTCGCGAACGCGACCGTCGAGGTGAACGGCGAGGCGGTCGGGCAGACCGGCGCCGACGGCACGCTCACCGTCGCCGTCCCCGACGACGCCGAGGAACTCGAGGTGAAAGTCACCAGCGGCGACCTGGAGACCGAACTAGAACGGGACCTCTCGAGCGGCGGCGACGAGGGCGGCGAGACCGAATCCGACGAGGCGAACGAGACCGGGGGCAACGAGACCGACGGTGGCGAAACCGACGACGAGGCCGCCCAGTCGTACTCGGGCGTCGCGCTCGAGGCGTAACGCTCGCGGGGCGGTTCCCCCGCCGACGCGGGGACAGCTTTTCTGCGACGACGGCGTCGCCACGGGGTGCGAGACCGACCGATTCATACGCGCCCGGCGGCTACGTTCGGGGTGATGGACGCACCCCTGTGGATCGACGAGTACGCCCCCGCGCTCGCGGACGTCCCCCAGGACGACGCCCGCGCGCGGCTCCGGCGCACCGTCGACGAGCCGATGAACCTCGTGGTGCAGGGGCCCCGCGGCGTGGGCAAGACCGCCGCCGTGCGGGCGCTGGCCCGCGAGACCCACGCCGACCCGGACAACGACCTGATCGAGCTCAACGTCGCGGACTTCTTCGACCGGACGAAAAAGGAGATCAAGAACGACCCCCGATTCGCGCCGTTCCTCGCCGGGCGCTCCCGGATGGCCAAACGGGACATGATCAACCACGTCCTGAAGGAGTCGGCCAGCTACGCCCCCATGTCCGGCGAGTTCAAGACGGTCGTCCTGGACAACGCCGAGGCGATCCGCGAGGACTTCCAGCAGGCGCTCCGGCGCGTCATGGAGCAGCACCACCGCACGACGCAGTTCGTCGTCGCCACGCGCCAGCCCTCGAAGCTCATCCCGCCGATCCGCTCGCGCTGCTTCCCGGTGCAGATGCGCAGCCCCACGACCGACGAGATCGAGGAGGTCCTCCGCGGCATCGTCGAGGCCGAGGGCGTCGACCACGACGCCGACGGACTGGAGTACGTCGCGGGCTACGCCGACGGCGACCTCCGGCGGGCGATCCTGAGCGCCCAGGCCACCGCCTCGGAGGCCGGCGAGATCACCATGAACGCCGCCTACGAGACCCTGGGCGAGATCGGCCACGACGACGACCTCCGGGAGGTGCTCTCGCTGGCCGAGGCCGGCGAGTTCGCCGACGCCCGCAAGGGGCTGGACGACCTCCTCGACGAGGGCTACGAGGGCGAGGAGCTCCTCCAGGAGCTGCTGCGGGTCGCCCGCGCGAACTACACCGGGCGCGAGCTCGCCCGGCTCCACCGGCTGGCCGGCGAGATCGACCTGGACCTCGTCGAGGGCACCGACGACCGCATCCACCTCGCGCACCTGCTGGCCGACTGGGCCGAGCGCGACGCCGGGGCCGGGCGCGCCTGGGTCTGAGGCGGACCGATGGACCGGTTCGACCGTCTCGGCGTCGGCCTCCGACGCCTCGCCGGTCAATGCCGACGGCTCGCCGATCCGTTCCGCCGCGTCGCCGACGCCGCCGGACTCGCGGTCGTCCCCCAGGCCTGGACCTTCGCCGCCCCGCCCTTGCTCCTGGCCGTCCCCGCGCTGCTCTATCCGCCCGCCGCGGTCGCGCTCGTCGCCCTCGCGGTCGCGGTCCTCTGGTTCTTCCGTGACCCCGAGCGCACGCCGCCGCCGCCGACTGGGTTCGTCTCGCCCGCCGACGGTCGGGTGTCCGTGATCCGCGAGGAGCGAGTCGACGGCGACCGTCGCGTCCGCGTGGGCGTGTTCATGAACGTGACCGACGTGCACGTCAACCGCGCGCCCGCAGACGGCACCGTCGCCGCCGTCGAGCACCGGCCGGGCGCCCACCGCCCGGCGTTCAGCAAAGAGTCCGAGCGCAACGAGCGCGTCGACGTCGACTGCGGAACCTTCGAGTTCTCCCAGATCGCCGGCGCGTTCGCCCGCCGGATCACCCCCTACGTCGAGGCGGGCGACCGACTGGAACGGGGCCAGCGGGTCGGCCACATCGCGTTCGGGAGCCGAGCCGACGTGCTCCTCCCGCCCGAGGTCGACCTGGCGGACGTGCGCGTCGAGACGGGCGAGACGGTGCGAGCCGGTGAGACGGTGGTCGCCGAATCGCCGGCGTAGAAACCTCCCTCCCGCCGTGGCGCGCGCCGCGAGCGCCTCCGGGCGCGAGCAAGCCCGCGCGAGGGATGAACGAGATGGCGAGCGAAGTGAGCCATCGAGTGAATCGGCTGGGGAGGGCGTGGCTGTGGGGGGTCGCGGTGGGCGGGGCTTTCGAGATCGACTCTTCAGGGGTTACAGAAATCGCAAGGGGGCGACGCGACCACAAAAGCCGGAGCCGAGGCTCTGGTTCAGGTATCGTCCAGAATGTGCACGTACCTCGTCAGCGACCGGTGGACCCGGCGCTCGAAGACCGCCTCGACGGTCCAGCCCGCCTCCGCCGCCGCCGCCTCCCAGGACCGATCCGCCATCAGCACCGCCCGGGGCGCCACCCGCCGGGCCTCGGCGAGCGCGCCGGCGACGAGGTCGGCCAGGTCGTGGCGCTCGATCTTGGACTGGCGACCGTAGGGGGCGTCGAAGACGACGCCGTCGACGGCGCCGTCCCGGAGCGCCAGCCGGGTCGCGTCGCCCCGGAGGACCTCGAAGTCGCCCGGTTCGAAGTCGCCGCCCTCGAACTCGCCGCCCTCGAACTCGCCGCCCTCGGGCGATTCGCCGAGGTACTCGCGCAGGTTCTCCCGCGCCCCGCGGACCATCTTCCGCTGGGCGTCGGCCCCGAGCACGTCGGCGCCGACGAGGCCGGCCTCGATCAGCACGCCGCCGGTGCCGCACATGGGGTCGAGGATCCGCGCCCCGGGTTCGGCGCCGGCGAGGTTCGCCAGCGCCCGGGCGTCCATCGGGGCCATGCTCCCCGGCTGGAAGAACGGGCGGTCGGTGGGCTTGCGCCGCCCGAAGCTCCGCTCGCTCTCGGCGACCTGCCAGCCGAGCACGCAGGCGTCGTCGGCGAAGACCGCCCGCAGGACGTGGTCCGGGTCGTCGAGGTCGACCGCGAACCCTCGCTCGACCAGTACCGAACCGAGTTCCCGCTCGGCGGCGCTGGTGCTCACGCCGGCGCTGGCGCGGACGTCGCGTGCGCGGACGGCGACGCTCCCTTCGCGGTCGATCCCGGCCGCCGCGAGGAGCACCCTGGCGGCGTCGACGTCGGCCCCGGTGCGCCCGAGGAGTTCGCTCGCGTAGCGGGTGTACGCCAGCGCCCGGACGCGCTCGACCCGGAGGCTCCCCGCCACGGCGACGCCGGGGGCGACGACCTCGACGCCCGCGGCGACCGTCGCGGCCTCCCGGGCGGCGAAGGGGTCGTCCTCGCCGGCGAGTTCGAGACAGTACACGGTCGGAGGAAGCGCCGGAGCGGGTTTCAGCCTACCGAACCCCGGCCGCCGGCCAGCCCCCCTATCAACGTTTTTAGGCCGGTGCCCCGAGGTTCGAACCAGATGACCGAGCTGCTCCTCGCGCCTCGACCGGAGGTGGGCCCGTGACCGTTCCGCTCCAGACGGCGACGCCGGTGGCGGTCGCCGGGACCGTCGGCTCGCTGGCCCTGTTCCTGGCGCTGACGGCCCACATCGCCGCCCGGAACGTCCTCGGCGACGTGCCGGTCCAGAACGCCCTCGGCGTGGGGATCCTCCCGGCGGTGTTCGCGTCGCTGCCGCAGGCGATCGGCCTGAACCCCTCCGTCGCCATCGCGGGGGCCGTGCTCGTCGACGGCGCGGCGATCAAACTCCTCTACGGCCGGGACTGGAAGCTCAGCGCGTACATCACGCTGATCCACGCCGTCGTCAGCGTCATCCTCGGCACCGTCGTCGTGAGCCTCGCCCTCCTCCTGCTGAGCGCGCCCGGGGGTGGCTGAGATGCTCCGGGCACTCTTCCTGAACGCTGCGGAGGGGCGCGTCCGCGCCGGCTGGCGCCTGCTCGTGGGGCTGGTCGCGTTCGTCCTCGTCAACGTCGCCACCGTGTTCGTCTCCATCGCCGCGACGGTGCTGCCGCTGATCCAGACGCCGACCCAGCTCACCGCACCGCTGCTGGCGGTCATCGGCCCGGCGCAACTGGTGTTGACCGCCGCCGCGGTCGTCGGCCTCGGGTACGTGCTCGACCGCCGCCGCCCCCGGGACTTCGGCTTCCGGTTCGACCGGGGCTGGTGGCTCGACCTCGGCTTCGGCCTCGCGCTCGGGGCGGCGCTGCAGACGGCGATCTTCCTGCTCGAACTCGGCGTCGGCTGGCTCCGCGTGACCGGCTACGCCGTGACCGCCGATCCGGGCGCCTCCTTCGCGCTGTGGTTCGGCGCCGCCGTCGTCGGCTACGTCGCGGTCGGCATCTACGAGGAGCTGTTCGTGCGCGGGTACGTCCTGACCAACCTCGCCGAGGGGCTCGACGGCCTGGGGCCGGTCGGCGGCCTCGGACCGGTGAGCACCCGGACCGCGGTCGGCCTGGCGGTGCTGCTCTCCTCGTCGCTGTTCGGGCTGCTGCACGCCGCGAACCCCTCGGCGACGCTCGTCAGCACGGGGACGCTCGTGTTCGCGGGCGTCTTCCTCGCGGCGGGGTACGTCCTCACCGGCGAACTGGCCATCCCGATCGGCATCCACGTCACCTGGAACTTCTTCCAGGGGATCGTCTGGGGCTTCCCCGTCAGCGGGGCCAACCTGGGCGTCAGCCTCGTCGGCGTCGAACAGACGGGGCCGCGGGCGATCACCGGCGGGGCGTTCGGCCCCGAGGCGGGGCTGGTCGGCGTCGTCGCCATGGCGGTCGGCATCGTCGCCATCGCGGCCTGGGTCCGCTCCCGCGGCGGCGATCTGGCCGTCGCCGAGGGGCTCACGGTGCCGGAGTTTCGCGAGTGAACGTTCGGCCGGTCCGGGAGAGGGAGCCGACGGGGCGGCTCCCGCCGGCAATCGATTCGTGCCGGGTGAAGATGCGCGCCCTCGGCGTCGTTCCGGCACCGGGACGTTCCTGTGAGCTTGTTCACCCACCAGCGGGTCGCGCCGAGAGAGCCAAGTGCCCGCGGCGCGAGGATGAACTGAGACCGATGGCCGACGAGCATCCCACGCCTGCCGCCGAGGAGCAGAAAACCGTATCAGCCCCTGCGGCGGCGACGTCGGCGGACTGGACACTCACCGTGGACGGCGCGGTGACCGAGGAGTGCTCGCTCAGTCGGTCGGACCTCCGGGCGTTGGTCGACGACGCCGAGGATCCAGACAGCAGCGTCGTCGAGGACTGGAACGGTGACGGGCGTCGCTGGCGCGGCGTCCGGATCGACGAGCTGTTGGCGCAGTCCGACCCTGATCCGGACGCGGCGTACGCACTCGTCCACGCGATGGACGGTGACTACAGCTGTAGCTTCCCGCTCGATCGGCTCGGCGATGCCCTGCTGGCGATCGAACTCGACGGAGAGGCCGTCCCGGCCGAGAGGGGCGGTCCCGCCCGCCTGCTCGTCGTCGACGAGCGCGCCGACTGTTGGGAGAGCATGAAGTGGGTCCACCGCATCGAACTCCGGACGGAGAACCCAGCGTCGGAAGCGACATCTGAGCCCCTGGCGCAGGCACACGACGACTGAGCAGTGTGCTGCCGGCTTCGCGGTCCGGGTGTCGGAATCGATCGCGAGCACAGATCTGAACGCATCGGTCGAGCGTCCGGATCATCGAAACGGCAGCTCCACACGAAGGGTGACAGCTTCACGCGGAGACAGACAGCTCTACACGAAGACGGACAGCTCCACACGAAAACGAACTGCGGAGCGCGAGCCTGGGCGGGGCGCCCGGGGACGGCGACCCTACTCGACGAGGCGTTCGATCTCGGTGACGAGGATGCCGCTGGCGCCGACGCTCTTGAGGTTGGTGATGGTCTCGAACACCTCGCGCTCGTCGACGACGGCGTGGACGGCGACCTTCTCGCCGCCCGCGATGTCCATGACGGTCGGGCCGCCGAGGCCGGGAATGACCTCGCGCACGTCGTCCAGTCGCTCCTCGGGGACGTTCATCATCAGGTAGCGCTTGCCCTCCGCGGCCAGCACCGACTCCAGGGCCGTGACGATCTGGCGGACCTTCTCGTCGTCGGCGAGGTCCGGGCGGGCGAACAGGTGGACCGAACTCGCGAGCACCTCGTCGACGATCGCGAGGCGGTTGACCGCCAGGGTCGTCCCCGTCGAGGTGATGTCGATGATGGCGTCGGCCATGTCGACGTGGGGCGTGAGTTCGGTCGCACCGGTCACCTCGACGATCTCCGGGTCGACGTCGGTCTCCGCGAAGTACTCGCGGGCGATCCGGGGGAACTCGGTGGCGACGATCCGCCCGGCGAGGTCGTCGACGGCGTCGATCTCGCCGTCCTCGGGCGCCGCCAGGACGAGTCGGCAGCGACCGAACTCCAGGTCGAGCAGGTCGGCGAGGTCCGCGCCGGACTCGCTGGCCTGATCGAGGCCGGTGATGCCGACGTCGGCGGCGCCGTCGGCGATGTACTCGGGGATGTCCGCCGCCCGGGCGAACAGCACCGTCACGTCCGGGTCGACCGTCTCGGCGTAGAGTTTCCGCTCCGCGCCGTTCTCGACGTGCAGGCCCGCACGCTCGAGCAGCTCGATCGACGGGTCGTGGAGGCGCCCCTTGTTGGGCACGGCAATGCGCATACCGGCCCCTCGCGGGCCGACGGGAACTGTCTTTCCCTCTGTGCGCCCGCGCCGGCGCGACGCGCGAGGGCCCCGCGAGCGGCGCCGCGCCCGCTCAGACCGTCGAATCGGAGTCGACGTCCGGGTCGGTGACGAACGCGCGGAGGTCGTCCGCGCTCACGTCCAGGCCCTGCCGCGAGAAGAACGAGGCGACGTTGCGGCAGTCACGCCGGAGGTACTCCTCGGCGTTGGGGTGGTGGACCGTCAGCGCCTGGCCGAGGTCGATGACGAACAGTTCGCCCTCGTGGACGATCAGGTTGTACTCCGAGAGGTCGCCGTGGATCAGCCCCGCCGCGTAGAGCCGGCGCATGTACTCGCGGACGACCTCGTAGGCGGTCTGGGGGTTCTCCACGTCGACCTCGGCCAGCCGGCGGGCGCGGTCCTCGACGAGGCCGACCAGTTCCATGACGAGGACGTTGCGCTCGACGGCGATGGGTTCGGGGACGCGCACGCCGGCCTTCCGGGCGCGTTCGAGGTTGGCGAACTCCTTGCGCGTCCACGCGAGGACGGTCTCTTTCTTGTCCGAGCCGATCCCCTCGAAGCGGGGGTCGCCCTCGAGGTACTCGCGCATCTGCCGGAAGTTCGAGGCGTTGATGCGGTAGATCTTGACGGCGACGTCGACGCCCTCGCCGCCCAGCGCCTCGTAGACGTTGGCCTCCTTGCCCGTCGAGATGGGCCCGCCGAAGGCGTCGATGTAGCCGTCCTGAACCAGCTTGTAGACCGCCGCCAGCGTGGCGTCGTCGAACACCGACTGCTCGACCTTGAACTGGTCGGCGTCCTTCAGGCGCTCGCGGAACTGGGCGAACTCCCGGTCGCGCTCGCGGGCGATCCGGTCCGCCTCGGTGTCGGTGACGTCGATCTGTTCCCACTCGTCGCCGGCGACGTCCCCCTCCGCCTCGGGCTGGGCCAGGCCGTACTCCTCACTCATTCACCCGGGCTACGCGGCGGAGACGCAAAAGGGGTCCGCTGGTCGGTGGAGACGGCGAGCCGAGACGGCGCAGAAGCGTTACTGGATGTGGCCTTCGTCGCGGAGCTGTTCGGCCTCGTTCTTCTCGTAGCGCCAGGTGATGTCGCCCTTCTCGTCCTGCCAGTCCCACGGCTCGACGAGGACCACGTCGTCCTCGCGGATCCAGATCCGCTTCTGCATCCGGCCGGGGATGCGCGCGGTCCGCTCGACGCCGTCGGCACAGCGCACTTTGACCCGGTTCGCCCCGAGCATGTCGGTGACGACGGCGAAGACCTCGTCGTCGTCGGGCATCCGGAGGTCCCGTCGCCCCTCGCCCTCGTTGTCGCTCATGGACCTAAGTTCGGACCCGCATCCTTTAAATTCGCCGGCTGCGGGCGGCGGAGCGGTGTTCCCCGAGGGCGCCGGGAGTCACGGCGCGCCCGCGCCCGGCCCCGTCCCGGGCCCCGAGGGCGGGTCCACGAACAGCGCGTCGGCCAGCACCAGCAGGCTCACCGCGCCGGCGAACAGCAGCCCCGTCCGCGCCGGCAGGGCCGTCGCCCCGACGCCGACGGCGCTCACCAGGAACGCCGTCGGGATGAGGGCCAGCTGGAAGTCGTAGCGAGAGAAGCCGTCGAAGTCGTTGCGAAGTCGTCCGATCAGGTCGTCGTCACTCCCGGTCATCGTCACACCTCCACCAGAGAATTTGCTATTTTTGGATATTAAATTCTTCGCCAGATAATAGCTGAAGGGGACGAAAGAGGGGCCAGAACAGACCGAACGTGGGGGATCTCGATGCAGAACCGCGGTGAGGCGGACCGAGACAGAACCTTAGTGTATGGGAGTCGGGGTCAGGCCCGGAGCCCCCGGATCAGGACCGGAGCTCCCGGATCTTCTCGCGGCCGGGGGCGACGAGGTCGTCGAGGTAGGTCGCCAGCGCGCTCTTGGCGTCGGCGGGGTGGAGTTCGCCCGACTCGAGGTCGGCGGCGAGGGCCTCGTAGTCGTCGTACTCGAGGTCGCCGCCGTACTGCTCGGGGCGCTCGACGACGACCTGGTCGAAGCGCGGGAAGACGTGGTACCGGAAGATCTCCAGGACGGGGTTCTCCCGCTCGTTGCCGTCGTCGTCCGGTTCGGGGTCGCGGGTGGGCGGGCAGTACGCCGCGTTGACCTTCTCCTCGATGTCCTCGGTGGCGTCCTCCATGGAGATGGTGACCCCCGAGGAGGAGGACATCTTGCCGACGCCGCTGGTGAGGTCCGCGAGGATGGGCGTGTGCAGGCACGGGCGGGCGTCGTAGCCGATGGCGGGCAGCTGCTCGCGGTGGAGCATGTGGACCTTCCGCTGGTCCATGCCGCCGACCACGAGGTCGAGGTCGAGGTACTCGACGTCCAGCGCCTGCATCAGCGGGTAGACGACGTGGCTCACCCGGGCGGTCTCGCCGCCGGCGAGTTCGGCCATCGCCCGCTGGGCGCGGTTGAGCGAGGTCTCCACCTCGAGGGCGTGGAGGTCGAGCTGGTACTCCTCCGAGAGCTGGAACGAGGAGCCGAGGACGAACTCGGTGCGCTCCTCGTCGAGGCCGTAGGCGACGAACTGGGCCCGCATGCGCTCGGCGGTCTCGCGGATCTCCTCGAAGGTGCCCTTGCCGTTGAGGTAGGCGTGGACGTCCGCGAGCAGAACGACGACCTCGAAGCCGGCCTCCTGGAGGTCGATCAGCTTGTTGGCCGTCAGCGTGTGGCCGATGTGGAGGACGCCCGAGGGCTCGTACCCCACGTACGCGCGCTTGCCCTGCGGGTCGGCTGCCAGCGTGCGTACCTCCTCCTCGGTGACCACCTCGTCGGTGTTCCGGGTGATCCGCTCGTAGACGTCCATGGAGGAGACAAGTCACACCCCCGGGATATGTGTTCTGGATGGCCCTGGCCGCTCAGGCGCCCGGGTCCAGGTCGTCCAGGGTGGTCTTCTTCGACTTCCCGGCCAGTTCCGCGAAGTCGACGCCGTCGGCGAGGGCCGTCTCCTTCTTGACGCGGTAGTTGCCGCCGTCGGTCGTGTAGAGGTCGCCCGGGTGGAAGAAGTACCAGTCCTCGCGGT
>JBDGUA010000030.1:12216-17852 GCA_042216345.1 Haloferacaceae archaeon | reverse complement strand
GAAGGCGAACGTTCCCCGTGACGACACTTAGTGGAGGGTTTGCGTTGAGTGGCTGTCTCAGTCGGAACCAGCCTTCATCTACGGGATCGACACCAACCCCAATCGACAATGCAAACGGACGAACAGCTCACTCAGAGGTTTCCATTTCCGATTGTCTCGGTAGCATTATCTTCTTCGAGGAATCAGATGGGACACTCCAATCGACCTATTCTATCTGTTAGCTTTGTACCCTGCATCTCGCACCGTCCCTGAAATTCGAGACAGTCGCCCAGGACGTCAGGGCGGAAGGTGACGGTCGTAGATATTCCGACGATGGCCGACTGCTTCGACGATGAGGACGTCGTCGGCCCGGTCCCAGGTGAAGATCGCACGATAGTCCCCTGCCCGAAGTTTGTAGTAGGGATACCCAGTGAGTCGCTCGAGGCGATGGGAGGTCCAATCTTTCGCCTCGTCGAGCTTCTTGATCAGTCGTTCCTGTGCGTCTGCGTCGAGGCCGTCCAGTAAATCGATGCTTTCGGCGTCCACTCGACCTCAGTCATCGAGACCCAGCCGTTCTTTCACGTCCTCTTGCGACACCGTCTCCGCGTGCTCGCGCTGGGTGCGGCTCTCGGCGAGGTGCTCGAGCGCTTCCGCGGAGAGCTGTGTGGGCGGATTGACGGCGTCTCGAAGGGCGTCACGGATGAATTCGGACTTGTTCGCGTACCCGCGTTCCTCCCAGACCTCGTCGATTTGCGCCAGCAGCGACTGTGGCACTCGGACGTTGATCTTCTCCATCTCGCCCTCACCGCCGGCGTCACTGTCAGTGCTCATGTGTTGTGATACGTGCGTATCACATAAGTAGCTTCGGTCGAACTCGGCCGTGGTCCTCAATCGATACCTGACGAATACGCGGGCTGTATCCAGCAGGGCTGCTGAATCGATCCTCGTTTGAGCGTTCCAGCAGCGCCTCGACAGTGTTGACCGCGAAAGCCCCTTACAGTCCCGCCCGTGGGTCGGGTCGCTCGTCGTCGACGGCGGATAGGCGGCGTCGTTGCTCGGGGAGATCCGTCGAGTGCGTGCACCCCAGAGCACGATTGTCCAGACTCAGGTGAGCCGATTCAGTCCAGGAACCGCGCCTGCCGGTCCGGCGTCGGCACCATGCACTGCCCTTTCTTGCCGAAGGGCTGGTAGCGGTGGTCGGCCACGAGGTCGTAGACCCGGTCGCGCAGGAATTTCGGGCGGCCGATGAACGGGTACAGCAGCGAGTACGGGAGCCCCCCATCGAGAGCCAGAGTTTAGACTGAATCAAAAACTCGGTTGTATCCCCCTAATGAGGGCTCTTATGTAGGATTGGAGGCATCGTCCCGTCATGGACGGCAGTCGTATCGCCTTTCTCAAAGTGTCCTGGGCCAACGTGCTGTTAAACGGGCTGAAGATCGCCGTCGAGGGGTCACTCGGGCTCCTCACCGGAAGTCTCGCGCTCACCGCCGACGCCGCCCACTCCGTGGCCGACCTTCTCGCCAGCGGCGTGGTCCTCGTCTGGGGCCGGTCCGTCTACGAGGACGCCGACGACTCACACCCGCACGGACACAATCGCTTCGAACCGCTGTCTGCACTCTTCGTCGGAGGGGTCCTCGTTCTGCTCGGTCTCAAATTGCTGTACGACGCGGGGCGGTCGATGTTCGTCGGGGTCACTGCCGAGTACAGCGTGTGGCTCGTCGCCGGCCTCCTCTTCGCACTCGTCGACATGTACGCCTGTTACTGGTACACGCGGCACGTGAATCAGAGACTCCAGTTGCCGAGTCTGCGCGCCCTGGCCACCGACAGCCTGAACGATCTCTACACGACGGGCGCAGCGCTGGTGGGCGTCCTCGGGATGGCGGTCGGCTACCCGATCTTCGATCCGCTCGCGGGCGGGCTCGTGAGCCTGCTGGTCATCCACCAGGGCGTGGACATCTCGCGGGAGAACCTCCGCTATCTCGCCGATAGAGCGCCCCCGAAGTCGGAACAGACGGTGATCGAGGACCGGATCCGCGACCACCCGGCGGTCCACGGCGTCCACGATTTCGTGGCGTACTACTCCGGACACATGATCGAGGTAGAGTTTCACGCCGAGGTCGACCAGGACCTCTCGGTCGTCGAAGCGCACGACATCGAATCCGACCTCCGGCGGCGAATCCGCGACATCGAGCCCGTCGCCGACGTGCACGTGCACCTCGATCCCGCCGGTCTCGGGGAGTGGAAAGACGCCGACGAGTCCACGACCAGTCCGACGTGAAGTCCCCCTCGTCGACGGCGAATCCTCGGCGTCGTCGCCCGGTTCAGTCCAGGAACCGCGCCTGCCGGTCCGGCGTCGGCACCATGCACTGCTCTTTCTTGCCGAAGAGCTGGTAGCGGTGGTCGGCCACGAGGTCGTAGACCCGGTCGCGCAGGAATTTCGGGAGGACGATAAAGGGGTACAGCAGCGAGTACGGGAACCCCAGTCGGCGGGCGATCCGGAGGGCCGCGGTCGACTTGGTGGCGTAGTCGTCGCCCTCGACGAGGACGAACGAGTCGAACTCCCCGGTCGGGAGGTCGAACTGCTCGAGCAGCGCCTGGCCGGCCTCGGACTGGAGCGCGGCGAAGCGGAACTCCGCGTCGGGGTCGTGACGGATGAGGAACTGCACGACCCCGTTGCAGAGGTTGCAGACGCCGTCGAAGAGGACGACCGGCGTGTCCGCCTCGACGTCGGCGAGCGGGTCGGGACGGCTGGTGGCCTCCATGCCCGCCCGTAGGACCCCGACGAAGTTGAGCGTTCGGGCGCGGGCAGGTGACGCCCTGGCCCCGTGACCTGCCGCCGGCGCCGCGCAGGACTCAAGTCCGTCGAACGCTATCCCCTCCCATGGCCCTCCACAGACGTCTCCCCGACCGGTCCGGACTCGCGTCCGCGATCCGCCGTCGGGTGGCGATCGACGCCCGGTCGCTGGCGGCGTTCCGCACCGCCGTCGGCGTCCTGCTGATCGCCGACCTGCTGCTGCGCTCCCGAGACCTGGTCGCGTTCTACACCGACGCCGGGGTGTTGCCCCGGGAGGCGCTGGCGCAGTTCTCCGCGGAGTGGGCGTTCTCGCTGCACGCGCTCTCTGGCGCGGCGTGGTACGAGGGGCTGCTGTTCGTCGTCGCCGGCGTCGTCGCGGCGGCGCTGGCGGCGGGCTACCGTACCCGGGTGGCGACGTTCGCCTCGTGGGTGCTGCTGGTGTCGCTGCAGAACCGCAACCCGGTCGTCCTCAACGGCGGCGACGTCCTGCTACGGCTGGTGCTGCTGTGGGCGATCTTCGTCCCGCTGGGGGAGCGCTGGTCGCTCGACGCCCGCCGGCGCGCGGGCCGGGCGGCGGGCGAGACCGAGGCCAGCGCGCCCCGACGCGCGATCGCGAGCCTCGGCACGGCGGCGCTGCTGGGCCAGGTCGTGATCATGTACGGCTCGAACGCGCTGTTCAAGCTCAACGGAACCCTCTGGCTCGACGGCACCGCCATCCAGTACGTCTTCAGCCTCGACCAGTTCACGATCCTGCTCGGCGACGTCCTGGCGAACTACCCCCTGCTGCTGCACGCCGGCGCGCTGCTGTGGATGGCGCTGCTCGTCTGCTCGCCGCTGCTGCTCGGGCTGACGGGGTGGCGCCGCGCGGTGCTGGTCGGGCTGTTCATGTCGATGCACCTCGGGATGTTGCTGACGATGCAGCTCGGGCTCTTTCCGCTGATCGCCGTCGCGGCGCTCGTGCCGTTCCTCCCGGGCGAGGTGTGGGACGCGGTCGGACTGGGGGCGGTACCGACCGACGACGGAGACAGAAGCGGGCTGGCTACGGGGGCGGAGGCGGGGAAAGGCACGCTGCCGTCGGCGTTCCGCCGGCGCGCCGGACAGTTCCGGTCGGGCGTCGTCGCCGTCCTGTTCGTGCTGGTGCTGCTCTCGAACCTGGGGGCGACCGGCTACCAGACGGTGCCCGACCAGGCCGACCCCGTCGTGCAGGCGACCGCGATCGACCAGCGCTGGAGCATGTTCGCCCCCGACCCCATGCGGGTCGACGGCTGGTACGTCGTCCCCGGCGAACTGGAGAACGGCTCGCAGGTCGACGCCCTCCACGGCGGCGCCGTCACGTGGGACCGCCCGCCCGAGTTGGCCGCGACCTACCCCAACGCACGGTGGCGCAAGTACCTCGTCAACCTCTGGCGCGGGTGGTTCCACCCCTCCCGGGAGTACCTCTCGCGGTACCTCTGCCGGAAGTGGAACGACGAGCACGCGACGAAGATGGAGCAGGTGACGCTGTACTACATGGAGCAGCCGTCGCGCCTGGACGGTCCCGAACCGATCGAGAAGAAGCGCCTCCTCCGCCACACCTGCGGCGCGGCCTGAACCGGGCCTGCGGTGGGGGCCGGGCCTGGTGTTCGACCCGCCGCCGCGACGTAAACGGTTTTGAACGGGGATGCCGTACGGTCACCCATGAGTCGAGAGCAACTCCGAGAGGCCAGTGACCTCCTCCGACGGGCCGCCGAGTCGACCGACGACGAGGCCCTCGTCGAGCGGATGCACACCCAGTCGACACAGCTCGCCGAACTCGCCGACGGCGATCAGGGCCCCGACCACGGGCGGCTGGCGCGGCACATGAACGCCCTCGTCGAGATCCGGAAGGCCGCCGACGGCGACGCTGCGGACCTCGTCAAGCAGGCCCGCGACGCGGTCGCCGAGTACCGCTCGGGCGTCGAAGGCGTCTGAGTCGGGGGATCCCTTCTCCGGAGGTCAGTGCCGGACCAGCAGTCGCTGTCGACGTTGCTGACGCGGTTGCTGTCGCGGTCGCAATTGCTGTCGCGGTAGCACCAGCGAGCGTACCGCGAGCCAGGTCGCCCGCGGGCGACCTGGCTCGCGGGCGGGGTTTTCGTCGAGCTTTTTGCGAGGAGGGTGCGCGAGCACGGCTCGCGCACCCGACGAAGTGAGAAGGTCGGTTAGCAGACGTTCTTCGGCTCGACGCCCATCCCCTCGAGGGTCTCGACGTAGTAGTCGTAGGCGCCCTCCAGCGCCGCGGCGGCGGCGGCCATCGCGTCGTCCCAGTCGCCCTCGTCCTCGCAGACGTCCTCCAGGACCTGGAGCGCGCGGTCGCGCTGGTCGTCCAGGTCGTCGCGGATCGACCGGAACACGTCGGCGCTCCGGGGGTCGGCGTCGCCGACGAAGAAGCCGACCATCTGGCTGACGAGTTCGCGGGCCACGACCGTTCGCGCGAGCAGGCCCGCGACGCGTTCGGGCGTGGCGTCGAACCCGGAGATCGTCTCGTACAGCAGGCCGTCGGTGTCCGCGGTGCCCTCGTCGGCGCCGATGCGGTCGCGGTGGCCCTCCTCGCCGTCGATGGCCTCGGCCACGTCGGCGAACAGCGCGGCGGCCTCCGCGTCGCTCTCGTCGTCGGCCCACGCCGCGAAGAGGCCGGCAGCGCTGGCGGCCTCGTCCGCCGCGGCGGCGCGGACGCTCGGGGCGTCCATCTCGCCCCCGGTGACGGCGTAGAGCGCTTTCGAGGAGTTGAGTCGCGAGAGTTCGGTTTCGAAGTCGTCCCGGAGTCGCTCCAGGAAGGTGTCTCCGTCCATGCGACGGGCTACTCCCCCGGAGCGCTTGTAAGCAACGACCCGGCGGCAGCAGACGG
>JBDGUA010000030.1:0-12116 GCA_042216345.1 Haloferacaceae archaeon | reverse complement strand
CGACGGGCTACTCCCCCGGAGCGCTTGTAAGCAACGACCCGGCGGCAGCAGACGGGGAGCCAGGGCGTTACCGGACGGGAAGGGACCGGGCGAGACCGGGCGAGACAGGATCGGGCGGGACCGAGCGAGACCGGACGAGACGGGACCGGGCGGGATCAGACGAGACCGGGCGAGACGGGACCGGATGGGGGAAAAGCTACGGCGGCGGCCCGAGAAGCCGGCCCCATGACCGCCCTCGACGACCTCCGGTCGGGGTTGGGAACGCTCGCCCGCCACCCCGACACGATCGGCCCCCACTACCTGCTCGCGGTCGGCGTGACCTTCGCCGCCCGGACCCCGCTTGTGCTCGGGGCCGGCGCGGCGGTGGCGCTCCTGCAGTCGCAGGGACGCATCGCTCCGGTGATCCGCGAACTCGGTGCCGTCGACTGGCAGTCGACCGATCCCGCCGCCGCGGCGGGCCTCCAGGACGCCGTCCTGGGGCTGGTGACCCCCGGGGCCGTGCTGATCGGCCTGCTCTCGGTGGTCGCCGCCACCCTGGTGTTCGTCGTCGCCCGGGGGGTCGCCGACGCGGCGACCCTCGACGCCCTGGCCGCCGGAGTCGACGGTCGCGACCCGCTCGTGGCCGGGACCCGCGGGATCGGCACCGACTGGGCGGCGTTCACCGCCGTCGCCCTCGTTCGGGGCGCGGTACTCGTCGGCGGCGGCGTCCTGTTGCTGGTGGGGGTCGGGTTGGCCGCCACCGGCGTGGGCCTGCTGCTGGGCGGTCCACTCCTGCTCGTGACGCTGCCGCTTGTCCTGCTCGCACTACTCCTGCTGGCGTTCGCCGGCCCGGCCATCGCCGTCGACGGGCGCGGTGCGCTGAGTGGACTCGGCGCCGGCGTGCGGTTCCCCCTCCGACGGCCCCTCGCGTTCCTCGGCTACGCCGCGATCGTCGCGGTGGCAGTGGTGGGGGTCGTGGTCTGCGCCGTGGTCTGTAACCTCCTCGGCGTCCCGCAGGTGACGGCGCTGGTGGTCCTGCTCGGCGTGACCCCGACGCTGGACGCGATCAAGGTCGGGCTCTACGCCGGGAGCGAGGCCGCCGAAACCCACGCTGAACCCACACCGGGCCAGCGGGCCGACGAGTGGGTGTTCCCCTTCGACGAACGCGACGAGGGTTCTCCCGAACCGTCACCGGCCACGCCCGGAGATGCCGAGTCGTCCACGTCGTTCCGGCGGCGGCTCGTCGCCGGCCAGCGACGCGGCCTCCGGGAGCTGGCGAGCTTTCTCAGGGTGCATCCGCTGGCGAACCTCGCCGGCGTGGCGACGCTACTCCTGGGAGCGGTCCTCGGCTGGCTCCTGACCGCCCCGTACGGGACCGAACTCCCGCTCCCGAGCGACGTGTCGGGGGTCTTCGGCCCGTTCGCCGTCGCGCCGTTCGTCAACATCGCGGCGAACAACTGGCTCGTCGCCGTCGCCCACGGCCTCGGTGGCGTCGGCCTGGGGGTGCCGACGGCGACGAATCTGCTGTTCAACGGCGCGCTGATCGGGGGCCTCGCCGGCGTGTTCGATCCGACGGCGTTCGTCGCGTTCGTCGTCCCGCACGGCCTCGTCGAGGTACCGGCGCTCGGCGTCTCCGGCGGTCTGGGCTACCACCTCGGCGCGGTCGTCTACCGGGCGCTTCGCGGACGCGCCGACGCCGAGACCGTCGCCGCCGAACTGCAGCGGGCCGCGTGGGTCGTGGTCGGACTCGTGCCTCCGTTCGTCCTCGCGGCGTTCGTCGAGGCGTTCCTCACGCCCCGGATCGCGGCGCTGGTGCTCGGCGGGTGACGGACGTTGGCGCTGGCTGACGCACCCAGGGGGTCGCAGCCGGCGCGGCAGCCCGCCGTCGGTGGGACGTCGCGCTAACGAGCACAGCGAAAAGGGGGGACCATTCGACCTACTCGTCTCCGCAGAGCGAGTGACCTACGGTCACTCGCCCATTCGGACGGCTCGGCACGTAGACCTCGCCGTCGGTATCGAGTGACCTTCGGTCACTCGCCCTTCTCGACCGGGGCGCCCACGAGGTTGCCCCACTCGGTCCAGGAGCCGTCGTAGTTCGTCGCGGCGCCGTAGCCGAGCAGTTCGTGCAGCGCGAACCAGGCGATCGAGGAGCGCTCGCCGATGCGGCAGTAGGCGACGACGGACTCCGAGCCGTCGATGCCCTCGTCGGCGTAGAGGTCGCGGAGTTCGTCGGCGGACTTGAACGTCCCGTCGTCGTTGACGGTCGCGGCCCACGAGATGTTCCTCGCGCCGGGGACGTGGCCGCCGCGCTGGGCGGTCTCCTGGAGTCCCGGGGGTGCGAGGATCTCGCCGCTGTACTCCTCGGGCGAGCGGACGTCGACGAGGGGGACGCCGCGGTCGATGGCCTTCTCGACGTCGTCGCGGTACGCGCGGATGTCCTCGAAGGGGCCGCCCGCCTCGTACTCGACCGCCGGGAAGTCCGGTTCCTCGGTCGTCGTCGGGTAGTCGTTCTCCAGCCAGTAGTCGCGGCCGCCGTTGAGCAGGCGCACGTCCTCGTGGCCGTAGTACTTGAACTGCCAGTAGGTGTAGGCCGCGAACCAGTTCGAGTTGTCGCCGTAGATGACGACCGTCGAGTCGTCGCTGACGCCGTGGCTACCGAGCAGGTCCGCGAAGTCCTCCTTATCGAGGATGTCCCGCGTGACCTGGTCCTGCAGCTGGGTCTCCCAGTTCAGGCCGATGGCGCCGGGGGCGTGGCCCTCGTCGTAGGCCTCGGTGTCGACGTCGACCTCGAGCAGTCGATACGCCGGGTCGTCGCTCTGGAACTCCTCGAGGTGGTCCTCCACCCAGTCCGCCGAGACGAGTACGTCTTTTGCGTAATCTGACATTGCGACTGGTCCTTCGCTCCCCGGCGGCTTAAGGGCCATTCCCACGGCATGAACGGCCATTCACGGGGACAGTCGGATGTTATTGCCGCAGCCGGGGGGCTGCCGGCCCCGATCGACCGGGGGTTGGGGGCCAGAACTACCCGATATTCGGGGTGAGACGGGTGCTCAGACGGCGAAGCGGAGATATTATCCGGTATGTCCGACGGGTGAAGACGCGGTCCCTGCAGGGCGAACAGCGGTCGCCCGACGGGGAAGCGTCGCAGGCTGAACACGGGGGACCGCCGGCAGTCAGCCTGCCCGTAGCGGCGCGGTCCCGAGGGTTGGGAACACCTAAACGGCGGCCGGTCGAAGCCCCGAGTATGACTGACGTCGTCTCGATCGACTGGCTCGCCGACCGACTCGATGCGGTCCGGGTCGTGGACGTCCGGGACGCCTGGGAGTACGACGGCATCGGCCACCTTCCCGGCGCCGTGAACGTCCCGTTCGACACGTTCCGCAGCGAGGCGGGCCAGGAGGGGATGCTCCCGCCGGCGGCCGACTGGGCGGCCCTGCTGGGCGCGGCCGGGATCGACCCCGACGACGAGATCGTCGCCTACGACGACACCCACGGCGTGTTCGCGGCGCGCTTTCTCGTCACGGCGGAGCTGCTGGGCCACGACCCCGACCGGCTCCACCTGCTCGACGGCGACTACAGCGCCTGGACCCGCGAACGCGAGGTGAGCCGCGAGGCGCCCGCGGTCGCGGAGACGACCTACGAGGTTCGCGAGCCCGCGTCGACCCCGCTGGTCGGCTTCGAGGCCGTCGAGGCCGCCGTCGACACCGACGCCGTCATCGTTGACACCCGCGAGCGCGAGGAGTACGAGACGGGTCACATCCCCGGCGCGGTGCTGCTGGACTGGCGCGAACTCGTCGACGACGAGACCCGGGGCCTGAAACCCCGTGCGGAGCTGACCAGGATCCTCGAGGACCGCGGGATCGCCCCCGACGAGCGCGTGCTGCTGTACTGCAACACGGCCCGTCGCATCAGCCACACCTACGTCGTGCTCCGTCACCTGGGCTACGAGGACTTGGCCTTCTACGAGGGCAGCCTCACCCAGTGGAAGGAACGGGGCGGGGAACTGGAGACCGGCGCACCCGAGGAGTCGCGATAGGAGGTCCCGGAGGCGAGGGCGGACCGACGTCGATGGCGAGGGCGGACCGACGTCGAGGGCAAGGGCGGACCGACGTCCAGCTCGAAGGCGACCGACCCCGGGCCCGCGGCGTCAGTTCGAGCCGAAGCGGAGATAGGTCGGCAGCTTCCGATCGGCGTGCAACTGCTGGGCGACGCGGTGGAGCCGGCCGCCGCACCGCGGACAGCGGGACCTGTACCTCGTCGGGTGGACGACGTGCGTGCACTGCTGGCACCGGTAGCGAATTTTCGTTTCCATGGTCCTTCGACAGATTGCTGGACGAAGACCCAGGTGTTAAGCGTTTTCTGGAAAGAATAGGCACACAGGGGGCGGATTTAAGGCCGTATAAATTCCGGGCGCGCCCCGGTTCAGCGCTCGGTGACGGGGACCCCGTTGAGTTCGGTCGAGAGCAGCGACGCCGTCTCGGCGACGAGCGCGACGACCAGCGGGCCGGCGATGACGCCGATGGGCCCCAGGGTGAGCAGCCCGCCCACGAAGCCGACGAAGTAGAGGCTGGCGGGGAGGCGAGCGGTCTCGCGGGCCAGGCGCGGCCGGATGAGCAGGTCCGGGACCCAGCCGATCAGGAACCCCCCGACGAAGGCGATCAGCACCCCGGCCACGAGGTCGCCGACGGCGACGTGGTAGACGGCGAGCGCCAGCAGCAGGAGGCTCGGCCCGACGACCGGGAGGAACTGCAGGATGGCCGCCAGCACGGCCAGCGTGAACGGGAAGGTGTACCCCAGCAGGTAGAAGACGGGGAGCGCGATCAGGAAGGTCCCCGCCGCGGTCGCCGCCTGGAGGACGTAGATGGCGAACAGGGTCGAGCGCGCCCGGCGGTCGAGCGCCTCGACGACGCTCCGGTAGGCCGGGGGGACGACCGCGAGGACGGCCTGCCGGGCCTGGTGCTGGTGGTGCAGCAGCGAGAAGACGAGGAAGGCGAACAGCGCGAGCTTCGTCAGGAGGACGGGTATCGCCGCCGCGACGTTCCGAGCGACCGACCGGAGCGCCCCGACGAGGAGCGCCTGCGCCTGCTGGGTGGTGATCGTGTAGACGAACCCCGCGACCTCGACCGTGACGACGTCGGGGATCGCCCGGAGCACCGCCAAGATGGTGTCGAGCCTGAGCACGACGAGGACCACCACCGGGACCGCGAGCAACAGCGTCGCCAGGAACGCCGCGGTCGTCGCCAGCGCGCTGGCGACCCAGGGGCTGGCCCCCCGGGCACGCAGGCGGCGGTGGAGGGGCGAGAGCAGGTACGCGATGGTGACCGCGAAGAAGACCGTCCCGAGGACGCTCCCGAGCATCACCGCCGCCAGCGCGAGCAGTCCGACGAACAGCCCCCCCAGCACGTACCGTCGTCTCCACATCACGCTCTTACCTGCGCGTGAGCCACCAAAACCGTTGTGCCAGTCGGCGACGCGCTCGCGGTTCCCGCTGACTTTTTCCGCGGTTGTCACCTCTGTACGCCCATGAGCGACTTCGACAAGGAGGCCGAGCGCCAGAAGCTTCGCGAGAAGTACGAGCGCGACAAGGAGAAGCGCAAGTCGACCCAGCGCATGAGCGAACTTCTGCTGAAGGGCGCGACGATGACCAACCGCCACTGCGACCGGTGCGGCGACCCAATCTTCCGCTACGACGGCGAGGAGTTCTGCCCCTCCTGCCAGAACGCCCAGGTGGTCGAGGGGCAGCAGGCAGCGAGTCAGGAGGCGGATGGCCAGGCAGCGAGTCAACAGTCCGCGGAATCCCAGGCCGAGGAGCAACAGATCGACGGCGACGCCGCAGCGACCGAGGCCGACTCCTCCGCCAACGGCACGCGGAACGTCGACGTCGCGGTCCAGACCGGAGAGTCCGGTCGCCAGGAGGGGGCCCGGTCGAGCACCGAGGGGACGCCGACCGCCGACGCGACGCCGACCGCCGACGCGACACCGGCGGCTGCCTCGGAGGCGACGTCGGGGGCGACGAGCGCAGCGCAAAACGCGGCGTCGGCCCCGAACGCGACGGGTGCAGGCGACCTCGCGGCGGCCCGCGAATCGCTGCAGCGCTCGATCGTCAGATTCGCGCGCGAGGCAGAGGCCGCCGAGGACCCGCGGCGGGCCCGGGACCTGCTCGCGGCCTCCCGGGAGGCCGCCGAAGCGCTGGCGGCGCTGAACCGATAGCGCGGTCGACCCCTACTCCTTGCCCTCGTAGTCGCTGCCGACGACCTCGCGGATGCGTTCGGCGGTGACCGACCCGACGCCGTCGACCGCGAGGAGGTCCTCCTCGCGGGCGGTCATGACGGCCTCGACGGTGCCGAAGTGCGCCAGCAGCGCGCGGGCGGTGACGGGGCCGATGTCGGCGATCGCGGAGACGACGTACTCCTGCTGTTCGGTCCGGGTCTTGGCGCCCTTCTCGCCGTGGACGCTCACGCTGCGGTCGCTGGTCTCCTGCTCGCGGGTGGCGAGGACCTCGAGCATGTCCGCGGTGTCGGCCTCGTCCTCGGTGTGGAGGACGCTGGCGTCGAAGTCGATCGCCAGCGAGGCCAGCGCGCCGCGGATCGCGTTCGGGTGGACGTTGCGCTGCTCGTAGAGCCCCTCCCCTTCCAGGATCACGACCGGGCGGGAGTAGTGGCGGGCCATGTCGCCCACCTGCTCGAACATCGAGCGGTCGCCCCCGGTCAGGGTGTCCAGGAAGTCGGCCACGGACTTGCGCTCGACGACGACCCGGTCCGAGAGGACGTAGTCGCCGACCTCGAGGGTCTCCAGGCGCGTCCGGACGCCCTCGCGGGTGGAGAGGTCCCGCGCGATTGTCGAGTCGAGTTCGCGCTGGTCGATGACGAGTTCGACGACGCCCGCCTCGTCGCTGGCGGCGGTGGCGACGGTGGCGTCCGTCCCTGTCGCGTCGTCGCCGTCGGTAGCCTCGTCGGGGGCGGCCGCGTCGGTCGCGTCGCCATCGGGGTCGGCCTCCGCGTCGGTCGCGTCGCCATCGGGGTCGGCCTCCGCGTCGTCGGCGCCGCGCGCGTCTGCGCCGTCGGAGCCGTCCGCGTCCGGATCGTCCGCGTCGTCCGCGTCGTCGGACTCCGCCTCCGCGGCGAAGTCGGTCAAGCCGGGTTCGAGGCGTTCCTCCCGGGCGCTCGACGCGTTCGCCGCGGGGGCGGCGTCGGCGTCTCCGCCGGTCGATGCTCCGGTGGCGCCGTTCGCGCCGCCGAAGTCGCCGAGGCTGCGCTGGTCGCCGGCGTCGAGTTCGCGCTCGACGTCGTCGGCGACGCTCTTCAGCGACCGGAGTTCGTCCTCCATCTCCTGTTCCTTCCGGCGGGAGATCCAGAAGTACGCCTCGTCGCGGGTGTCCTCGGCCATGAGGACGACGACGCGGCCCTCGTCCTGCCGGCCGGTCCGGCCCTTGCGCTGGATGGAGCGGATGGCCGTCGGCACGGGTTCGAAGAAGAGCACGAGGTCGACCTCCGGGACGTCCAGGCCCTCCTCGGCGACCGAGGTGGAGACGAGCACCTCGAACTCGCCGGCGCGGAAGGCGTCGAGGGTCTCCTGCTGCTCCTTCTGGGTCATCCCGTCCGAGCCCTCCTTGTCGCCCTGGCCGACGAACCGGCGGGCGTCGAAGCTCTCGTCGAGGAACTCCGTGAGCGCCTCGGCGGTGTCGCGGGACTCGGTGAAGACGATGACGCGGTCGCCGTCCTCGAGCCCGAGGGTCTCGGCCAGCAGCACGCGCGTGCGGGAGAACTTCGGGTGGAGGTCGTCGAAGGACTCGGCCTTGCGCATCGCCTCGCGGACCTTGGGCTCGCTGACGAGTCGCTGGCTCGCCTTCGAGGCGCCCGAGGAGCGGGCGGCGTTGCGCTGGCGCTCGAAGTAGCGCCGGAGCGCCTCGACGCTCTGGGTCTCGACCAGTTCGACCGCCCGGCGGAGCTTCATCACCTCCGCGTGGGTGGACATGCCCTTGTACCCCTCCGACTTGTCGTTGTTCATCATGCGCTGGAGCTTCCCGCGCATCTCGTTGAGCTTCTTCTGGGAGAGGTCCGGCTGGGTGGTGGTGGTCACGCCCAGCGACTTGAGCTTCTCCAGGCGGTCCGTGATGACCTCGTTGAGGGCGTCGCGGATCGCCAGGATCTCCGCCGGGAGTTCGATGCGCTCCCACTCGACCTCGGTGTCGTGGGTGTACTCGTCGACGTCGGCGTCGTCCTCGGTCATCACCTCGACGGTCCCGAGACCGAGGTTCTCGCAGACGGTCTGGATGGCCTCCTCGTCGCCGCCGGGGGAGGCCGACATGCCCGTCACCAGCGGGTCGGCGGCGTCCTCGTGGTAGCGCTCGGCGATGTAGACGTAGGCGTAGTCGCCGGTGGCGCGGTGGCACTCGTCGAAGGTGAGGTGGGTCACCTCCCGCAGGGAGATCCGGTTGGCGATGAGGTCGTTCTCGACGACCTGGGGGGTGGCGATGACGATCCGGGCGTCGTCCCACAGCGCCGCGCGGTCGTCTGGGGAGACCTCGCCCGTGAAGACGACGATCTGGTCGTCCGGGATCGCCAGGGCGTCCCGGTAGAAGTCGGCGTGCTGCTGGACGAGGGGCTTGGTCGGCGCCAGGAACAGCGCCGTGCCGCCGACGTCGTGGAGGCGCTCGGCGGTCACCAGCAGGCTGACGGTCGTCTTGCCCAGCCCCGTGGGCAGACAGACCAGCGTGTGGCCCTGCCGGGCCGTCCCCGCCAGCCGCAGCTGGTAGAGTCGGCGCTCGATGAATCCGGAGGTCAGCAGTGGGTGCTCGACGTACGCGACGTCGTCCGTGGCCGCCATTGTCCGTGGTTGACCGGCGGCGCGGATAAGACTTCGCGAAGCGGGGTGAAAGTGGAGTGGAGATGGCTCAGGCGTCGCCGTCCGGATCGCACGGGCGGTCGCCGCCCGCCGACTCGGGAACCGACGCGCCGATCAGCGCGGCCCACTCGTCGAGG
This sequence comes from Haloferacaceae archaeon, assembly GCA_042216345.1. Taxonomy (GTDB): domain Archaea; phylum Halobacteriota; class Halobacteria; order Halobacteriales; family Haloferacaceae; genus JBDGUA01. The sequence goes on along the minus strand of JBDGUA010000030.1, from coordinate 3,156 downwards.
CGGGATTCGTGGTCGTGCCCGTCCATGGGTTCGACAGAAGGTCTAGCGCAAGAGACCATAACGATTGTGCTGGGTCCCGCGCCGTGCGAACCGGCGGCCGAACTTCTTTGCGGCTGCCGTGCTGTGTGGGAGTATGGCACTCGACGGCGACCTCGACGTCACGCCCGCCGCCGACGCCGTCGAGTTCGTGCTGACGGTCTCGAACCCCGACCCGGACCCGGTCGAACTCCGGTTCCGCAGCAGCCTCGCCGTCGACTTCGCCGTCCTCGACGGCGAGCGGGAGGTCTGGCGCTACAGCGACGGACGGGCGTTCGCCCAGCAGCTCCGGACCGACCGGCTCGAACCGGGCGAGTCCCCGCTCGCGTCGGCGACGTGGCGAGCGTGCGCCCCCGGCGAGTACCGCGTCAGGGCCACGCTCCGCGCGGAGAACCAGCCCCTGGAGTGGGAAGCGTCGTTCTCGGTGTGACCGACGCCCGGTGTCGGAGGCGTTCGGAGTCGAGGACTCCCGGAGTCGAGGCTGTCCCGGAGTCAGGGGACGATCTGCTCGCCGTCGTCGTCGTAGAGGGTGATGGCGTCGACCGGGCACGAGCGGGCGGCGAACTCGGCGTCGAGTTCCTCGCCCTCGGGGACCTCCCGGACGAACACGCCCTCCTCGACCTCCTCGCCGTCGACGAGGACGGCCTTGCCGGCGTCGCGGTCCTCCTCGAACTTCTCCCACTCGTCGACGCACTGGAACATGCCGATGCACGTCTCGCGGTCGTACTCGATCCTCATGCGTGGACATGCTGGGGGACGGTACATATCGCTGACGACAGTCGGGTCGCGGGTGGCTGATCGCGGGTGGCTGAGGCTGATCGCTGGTGGCTGAGGTTGATCGCGGGTGGCTGACTGTTCAACGCCCGCGCGCGAGCGCCTGCGTCACCGGTCCACGTCGACGCCGCGGTCCGCGAGGACGTCGAAGAACTCGTCGGGATCGATCTCCGGGACGTCGTTACTCTCCGCGTCCTGGCGCTTGGTCGACCCGGGATCCTCGCCGACGACGAGGTAGTCGGTGTTGCCGGAGACGCTCCCGGTGGCGTCGCCGCCGTGGCGTTCGACCAGTTCCTCGAGGTCGTCGCGGGTCCACCCCTCGACGCGGCCGGTGAACACGACCGTCAGCCCCGCGAGTTCGTCCCCGCCGGCTCCCTCGGCGCTCCGGGGTTCGACCCCGCGCTCGCGCAGGCGCTCGATCACCTCACGGTTGCGCTCGTTCTCGAAGAACTCGCGGACGTGGGCGGCGACGGTGGGGCCGACGCCCTCGACCGCCTGCAGGTCGTCCTCGTCGGCGTCCACGACCGCGTCGAGGTCGCCGAAGTGGGCGGCCAGTTGCCGCGCCATCGTCGGCCCGACCTCGGGGATACCGATCGCCGCCAGGAAGTCGGCGAGCGGGGGGCGTTTCGACGCCTCGAGTTCGTCCAGGAGGTTCCGGGCGCTCGTCTCCCCCCACCCCTCCAGGGCCGTGAGGTCGTCCGCGGTCAGGTCGTAGAGGTCGGCGACGTCCCGTTCGACGAGCCCCTCGTCGACGAACGTCTCGGCGGCCTCCGCGCCGATGCCCTCGATGTCGAGGCCGTCGTCGCTGGCGAAGTACTCGACCGAGCGGGTGAGCTGTGCGGGGCAGGCCAGCCCCCCCGTGCAGTAGGCGATGGGGCCGTCGTACTCGACGTCGCTGCCGCAGACCGGGCACGCCTCGGGGAGGTGGAAGTAGCCCTCGGAGTGCGACTCGACCACCTCGTCGACGTAGGGGATGACGTCGCCCGCGCGCTCGACCCTGACCTCGTCGCCGACGTCGACGCCCAGCTGCTGGATCTCCTCCTGGTTGTGGAGGCTGGCCCGCGAGACCGTCACGCCGCCGACGTCGACCGGTTCGAGCAGGGCGACCGGGGTGAGCCGCCCCGTGCGGCCCACCTGGACGACCACGTCGGTGATGGTCGTGCGCTCGGTCCGGGCCGGGAACTTGTAGGCGTAGGCCCAGCGGTAGTGCCGGGAGGTCGACCCGAGTTCCGCGCACTGCTGTCGGTCGTCGACCTTGTAGACGACGCCGTCGATCTCGTAGTCGAGCTCGGCGCGGTCGTCCTGCAGGCGGTCGCGGTAGTCGATGGCCGCCTCCACGTCGTCGACGCGTTCGGCGCGGCGGTTGACCTTCAGCCCCCAGTCGGGGAGGGTCTCGTGTTCCTTCCAGTGAGTGTCGAGGCCGGCGGCGCCGAGCGGCCCCCGGGCGGCGGTGGTGTCCTCGATGGCCGCCTCGCTCTCGCCGGCGGCGAGGACGTCGTAGAAGAAGCAATCGAGGGGGCGCTCGGCGGTGACCGAGGGGTCGAGCTGCCGGAGCGTGCCGGCGGCGGCGTTCCGGGGGTTCGCGAAGGGGTCCTCCCCCGCCTCGACGCGCTCGCGGTTGTACGCCTGGAAGGCGGGTTTCGGGATGTAGACCTCGCCGCGGACCGCCAGAAAGCCCGGCGGGTCGCCCCGGAGCTTCAGCGGGACCGACTCGACGGTCCGGACGTTCCGGGTGACGTCCTCGCCGGTCCGGCCGTCGCCGCGGGTGGCGGCGCGCTCGTACTCGCCGTCGACGTAGACCACCTCCACGGAGAGGCCGTCGAACTTCGGCTCGCAGACGTAGTCGACGTCGCCGACGGCCCGACGGACGCGGGCGTCGAAGTCGCGCACGTCGTCGGGGTCGCCCGAGGAGTCGATCGACAGCATCGGCGCCACGTGCTCGACCGTCCCGAGTTGCTCGACGGGTTCGCCGCCGACGCGCTGGGTGGGCGAGTCCTCCGTCCGGAGGTCGAACGTCTCTTCGAGTTCGTCGAGACGGGCGAACAGGTCGTCGTAGGCCCCGTCGGAGATCACCGGATCGTTCAGCACGTAGTAGCGGTAGTCGTGGAAGCGGATGGCCTCCCGGAGGTACCGGACCTGCCGTTCGGCCGCCGCCTCGTCGAGTTCCTCGGGCGGCCGGAAGTCCGTGTCCGGCCGGCGGATGTAGGGGTTGTCGTCGCTGACGTCCTCGGTTCCCTCGACTTCGGCCATGGGGCCGGCTTCGACGCGACGGGTGGTAAAATGGGCGGCCGACCCATCCGTTCTAGTTTAGTAGCGGTCAAAGGCGAACTCACCCGATTCAACGTC
>JBDGUA010000027.1:13293-18023 GCA_042216345.1 Haloferacaceae archaeon | reverse complement strand
CACCCCCCTCGAGGCCTCCCGCGCAAGGATTTTCAGCGTCTCCGACCTGGGTACCAGTATGCGAACCGTCCGGGACGCCGAGGGCAAGCGGTATCTGCTGGTCAAGGAGTCCAGCGAGTCGAGCCGGGTCCGGGACCCCGAGACCGGCGAGGAGCGCCACCTCGCCAACGACGAGCTGGAGCCCGCCGAGGGGGAGTCGCCGCTCGAGACCGCCGCGGCCGGGGTGCCGGCGCCGACCCGACGGGTGCTCACCGCGGTGCCGAACGAGCGCGCGCTCGGCCTGCTGCTCGAACTCGTCGATCGAGGGCCGCTCCCGGTCGTCCAGTTGCTGGACGCCTACGACCTCTGCGAGTCGGACCTCCACGGCCTGCTGACCGAGTTCCGCGCCGCGGGGCTGGTCGAAGAGGCCGAAGTCCTCGGCGAGCGCGGCTACGACGCTACCGAGACGGCGCGGACGGGCGTCGCGGGACTGCGCAGCGACTGACGCGCGGACGGCGACCGACCGCGAGGGGGAGAGTCCGTCGCCGACGGGCGGCCCGACGGCCGGGTCAGTCGTCGGCGAGTTCCGCCGCGTCCAGCGCGGCGACCTCCTCGCGGCGCACCGACGAGCGGTTGCTTGTCGGGTCCTTCTCGACGCTAATGAGGTCGTCCGCGGCGCCGACGAGTTCCTCGTCGTGACTGACGATGACGATCTGTCGGACGCCCATGTCGCGCATCTCCTCGACGAGGTCGACCAGCCGGCTGACGTGGCCGGCGTCGAGGAACACCGTCGGCTCGTCGAGGATCAGCGGCGGCATCGGTGCCGCCCCCTCGATGCCCTCGGCCAGCAGCCGGTAGATCGCACAGCGCAGCGAGAGGTTGAACAGCGCGCGCTCGCCGCCGGAGAGCTGTTCGGGCTCGAGGGGCTCGCCGTCCTTCTGGAAGACCGTCAGCTCGTACTCGCCGTCGAGGCGGATGTGCGAGTAGGCGTCGTTGCCGTAGACCAGCTCGAACGTCTCGTTGAGCATCCGCTCGAGGCTCTCGACGTTGCGCTGGCGCAGCTCCGCCCGGAGGTCGCCGTACATCTCCTCCAGTCGCTCGCTCTCGGCGTGGAGCGACTCCAGCGCCGCGACGCGCTCGGCCAGCGCCTCCCGGGACTCGCGCAGCTCCTCGAGCTGGCGCAGGTCCTGGGTGACGCCGCCGATCTCGGTCTGGAGGGCCTCCCGCCGTGACTCGAGGTCGTCGATGACGTCCGCGACCTCCTCGAGGTAGCGCTCGGCCTCGGCTTTCGACCGGCGCTGTGCGGCGATCTGCTCCTCGTCGACGGCCTCCTGTAGGTCGCGCCGGCGCTCGCGCAGGTCCGACAGCCGGTCGCGGCGCTCGTCGTTGAGTTGCTCGCAGTTCTCGGCCCGCTCGCGCAGGCGCTCGGCGCGTTCGTTCGCGTCGCCCGCGGCGTCGAGGTGGCCCTCCACGGCGTCGAGGCGGTCGCGTTCGGCGTCGATGGCGTCGAGGTCGGCCTCGATCTCGTCGGCCCGCTCGCGGGCGTCGGCCGCCTCCTCGGCCTTCTGCTCGGCGATCTCGCGCTTCTGCTCGGCCTGCTCGTCGAGGTCGGCGGCCGCCTCCCGGAGTTCTGTCGCCTCCTCGCGCCTGTCGGCGGCCACCGCCTCCCGCTCCTCGATGCGTTCGGTCAGCATCTCGCGGGTGCTCTCGAGCTCGCCGGCCCGGTTCTCGGCCTCGAGCAGGTCCGCGGCGCGCTCGAGGGCCGCCTCGGCGGCCTCGCGCTCGTCCTCGAGTTCCGAGAGGCGCTCCTCCAGGTCGTCGACGCGTTCGCGGTCGGTCGCCAGCGTGTCGACGTGGGGAGAGTCCTCGACGGGCTGGCCGCACTCGGGGCACTTGCCCTCCTCCAGGAGGCGCTCGGCCTCGGCGACGCTGTCGCGGACCGACCGGAGTTCGGGGCGGACCTCGCCGATCTCCTCGCGGATCGACTCGAGCGCCTCCCGGCGGTCGTCCCGGAGGTCGGCCGCCTCGCCGAGATCGACCGGAGCGTCGGCGAAGCGTTCCTCGATCTCCTCGCGCTCGGCGTCGACCTCGCGGCGCTTCTCCTCGCGCCGCTCGAGGTCGGCCTCGGCCTCCTCGGCCTCGCGCTCCAGGGCGTCGGCGCGCTCGTGCTTCTCGCTCGCGCGCGACTCGTGCTCGTCGGCGCGCTCGCGGAGGCGGTCGGCCTGGTTCTCGAAGGCCGTCGCCTCGTCGCGGACCGCCTGGAGGCGCTCGCGCAGGTCTGCCTCGCGCTCGTCGAGGTCGTCGCGGCGGGCGTCGACGGCTTCCTGGCTGGCATCGTCCAGCCCGACGGCGGCGGCCGCCTCGCGGGCCTGCTCCCGTCGGTCCTCGGCCGCCTCGTCGGCCTCGCGGGCCTGCTCGCGGAACTGCTCGCGCTCCTGCTCGGTCTCGCGGATCTGCGCCTCGAGGTCCTCGACGTCCCCCTCGAGGGACTCGAGTTCCGCCCGCGTCTCCTCGTACTCCTCGAGGACGGCCTCGGCCTCCTCCCGGGTCTCGCGGGCGGCCTCGCGTTGCTGCTGGTAGTTCTCGAGCTTCTCCTCGACCTCGTTGCGCTCGCTCTCGAGGTCGTTCAGCCGCGCGTGGAGGTTCCGGGCCTCCTTCTCGGCGATCTGGTCGTCGAGCTCCTCCAGGCGCCCGCGCTCGTTGCCGAGGACGTCCTCGACGCCGAGGCGGGCCTCGCGGGCCCGCTCGCGATAGTCCTCGAGCTTGCCGAGCTGGAGGAGGTCGTCGATCATCTTCTGGCGCTCGGCGGGCGAGGCGTTGATGAGCTTGTTCACCTCGCCCTGGCGGACGTACGCGCAGTTGACGAACGCCTCGGCGTCCATCCGGAGCAGGCGGGTGACGAACGCCCGGACGTCGCGGGCGCCGTCGGCGGTCTCCTCGGGGCCCTCCAGGGTGCACTCGGCGGTCTGGGGGCGCTCGCCGGTCCAGCGGATCCGGCGGTAGATGTGGTAGTCGCCGCCGTCGTGCGTGAACCAGAGTTCGACCTCGGTCTCCTCGGCGCCGTTGGTGACGACGTCCTCGAGCGTGCCGTCCAGGGCCTTCGCGCCGTAGAGCGCGAAGAAACACCCCTCCAGCAGCGAGGACTTCCCGCTCCCGTTGAGCCCGTGGATGACGGTCACGCCGTCGGTCAATTCGAGGTCGGTGTCCTCGTAGGGCTTGAAGTTGCGCAGGCGGACCCGGGTGAACCTCATAGGTAGTCCTCCATGGAGGACTGGCCGTCGCCGTCAGCCGTCGCGTCGGCGACGTTTTCGGAGGGTGCTTCGCCATCGGCGGGCGTTTCGTCGGCGTCACCGGAGGGGTCGTCAACGTCTCCGGACGTGTCGTCTGCGTCACCGGGCGCGTCGTCGGCGTCGGCGGTCGTCCCCTCGTCCTCGGCAGCCTGCCCGTCGGTACCGTCGTCGCCGACGTCTGCGGCCTCGAAGGCGTCGGGGTCGTCCAACAGGTCCCGGACGCGACCCTTGACCTCCTGGCGGACGTTGGCGTCGGCGACCTTGCTCGCCCTGACCGTCTCGTCGACGTCGAGCGCGGCGGCCGAGAGGCCGAGTTCCCCGACGCGCTCGCGGACGGCGGCGTCGGGGTCGGCGAAGCTGACCGAGATGTCCGTCTCGGTGTCCATCTCGCGGCGGTCGGTGACCCGGGCGACCAGCGCGCCGCGCTCCAGCGCGAACTCCTCGACGTCGGCGACGGTCACGGGGTCGCCCTCGCCGGTGATCTCGACGATGGCGACCGCGTCCTCGAGGTCGTGCTGGCGGACCTGCTCGCGCACGCGCTCGACGCCCTCTCCCTCGGCGAGGTCGACCGAGACGAACGCGAACGGGCGGGTCTCGAGCGCGCGTCGGCGAATCTCGACGCCCGCGGGGGCGGCGGCTTCGTCGTCCCCGTCCTCGCCCTCGCCGTCGGTCCCGTCCCCGGCGCGCTCGGGGTCGAACTCAACGACGTTGTAGCCGCGACCGGCCTCCTGGTCGGCGGCGGTGCGCTCGGTCGACCCGCAGTAGGTGACCCAGGCGCCGGCGACCGCCTGGGTGTCGGGGGTGTGGTCGTCGCCCAGCAGCATCGCGTCGAAGCCGACCGAGGCCTCGGTCAGCACCTCCTCGGCGTCCCAGTCGCCGTGGGCGGCGACGGGCGAGAAGAGGCCGTGGCCCACCAGCGCCGCGAAGGCGGCGTCGTGGTCGGCGAACTCGTACGCGAGGTCGTCGCGGCGGGACTTCGGGACGTGGTCGAGACCGTAGACGGCCACGTCGTCGACGACGACCGGTTCGTCGCCGAGGCGGGTGGCCAGCCCGAGGCGCTCGAAGAGGTCGAGCCACTGGCCGCCGCGGGTGGACTCGTGGTTGCCGACGACCGCGAGGAAGGGGATGCCGGCCTCCTCGAGTCGGCGGAGCGTCGAGATGGTCCCCAGGAGGTCCTGCAGGTCGGGCCGGCGGTCGTGGAAGAGGTCGCCCGCGTGGATCACGGCGGCGACCTCCTCGCTGATGGCGTCCGTGACCACCTGCTCGAACGCGTCGAGAAAGTCCTGTCGGCGCTCCGGCGAGTGGTACTGCTGGTACCCGATGTGGGTGTCGCCGGTGTGGATCACCCGCGTCATTCTGTCCGTTCTTGGCCACCGGCACTCAAAACCGTTCCGCGAGCGGAGTGGAAGTGGTCGCCCGCGGCGGCTTCGGCCTGCGAGTCTGTGGTGGCTGCGGCCCGAT
>JBDGUA010000027.1:0-13193 GCA_042216345.1 Haloferacaceae archaeon | reverse complement strand
AAGTGGTCGCCCGCGGCGGCTTCGGCCTGCGAGTCTGTGGTGGCTGCGGCCCGATTCTCTACGGTGGCCGCGGCCCGGTACTGGTCCACGCGCGCGAGCAGGTGCTGGCCCGCCCGCGCGAGCGACCGGTCGCCCCGGGCCTCGGCGACGGCGACGGCCTCCCGGAGTCGGTCGAGGCCGCCGTCGTCGACGAACGTCGCCGCCGAGCGAAGGGTCTGGAGGGAGGTCGTCGCCTCCTCGACGACCGCGGCCGCGTCGATGCGGGCGGCGGTCGGACTCGACGGAGCGTCTGCCCCACAGGCCCGGGGGGCGGTCCCGTCGGCCAGCGCGCGCAGGGCGCGTTTCACCAGGGCGGGGGCGGGCGCGGTGGCTGGGGAGGGAGCGTCGGCCATGGCTCCCCCTGGCGTCGCTCTCGGTGAAAAGGGTTCGTGCTGGACGCAGTGGTCGGCGGGGTCAGCCGCGCCGGATCACTCGTCTTCGACCTCGACGCCGAGCGCGTCGATGACGCGGGCCAGGCCCAGGTACGCGCCGCCGACGTTGGCCGCGACGACGGTGGTGTCGGTGCCGTAGGCGTCGACCATCCGCTCGTGGAGGTCGTCGGTGACCGCCCCGCGGACGACCGCGCGACAGTAGGCCATCAGCAGCGCCTCCTCCTCCTCGAAGACCTCGGGATCGTCGTCGACGAGCGCCTCGATCTCGTCGGCGGAGAGGCCGGCGCCCGCGGCGATGTTCTCGTGCTGGTAGCGCTCGTAGGCGGAGTCGACCTCGGCGGCGGCGGTGAGGATGAGGATCTCGCGCTCGCGGTCGGTCAGCCCCTCGTGGCTCCAGAGCGAGCCGAAGTACGAGCGCATCCCCGCCAGCACGTCGGGGTCGTTGCCGAGCGCGGCGTACACGTTGCGGGGTTTGTCCTGGAACGACGACACCAGCATGTCGCGGTGCTCCTCGTCGAGGTCGTCCGGCGAAACGTAGGGAACGCGGGCCATGGGGTCGAACACGCGGGGGGCCGTCAAGACCCTTGCCCCGCATCGCCCGGGTCCCGACGACCGCCCCAATCGACTCAGCCGTTTCCGTCCCGCGCCGAGAGGTGCAGCGAGAGCGTCGCGTCGCAGTCGGTCTCCCCCGAGAGCGAGCCCCCGCACCGGCCCTCCGCGACGACCTGGGCGAGGGTCGTCTCGGCGCCGCAGACCGGGCACTCCATCCGGGTCGAGCGGACGTCGATCGCGGCGTCGACGTGGCCGTCCCTCCCGGTCGATTCGGGCGATACCATCGGCTCGATCGAGCCGGCCCAGCTGTCGGTCTTCACGGTCGGGTAAGGGTGGGGTCCGGACGCCGAAAGGATACGTGCCTTACCAGTCCGTGGGTCGAACGCGCGCGACGAGAAGGGACGTTCAGTCGTCGTACTTGAACGGCAGAAGCGTGCCGATCAGTCGTCTTACCTGATCGGCGGAAACGCGCCGATCAGTCGTCTGCCGGCACGGGGTCGTCGCTCGTCGCCAGCAGGCGGTCGAGGGCCTCGATCATGGCCTCGACGCTGGCGCGGGTGATGTCCGAGTCCGACGCCGCTACCGTGACGGTGCGGTCGCCGCGGGACATCTCCACCTCGACGGTGACGACGGCGTCGGTGCCGCCGGTGATGGCGTCGACGTGGTAGGAGTCCAGCTGCGCGTCGGCCTGGCTGCCCAACGCCGAGCGGACGGCCTGGACCGCGGCGTCGACGGGGCCGGAGCCGGTCCCGGAGGCGACGCGCTCCTCGCCGTCGACTTCGAGCCGGACCGAGGCGGTGGGGGTGCCGCCGCCGGCGGCGGTCGTGAGGTCGACCAGGGTGACCCGGCGGGCGCGTTCGCGGCCCTGGACGTCCTCGGCGATGGCCAGCAGGTCCGCGTCGGTGACGCGCTTGCCCTTGTCGCCGAGTTCCTTCACGCGCTCGACGACCGCGGCGAGTTCGTCGTCGGTGACGTCGACGCCGTGTTCGTCCAGCGCGGCCCGGACGCCGGCGCGACCGGCGTGCTTGCCCAGGACGAGCCGGCGCTCGCGACCGACGGTCTCGGGCTCGTAGGGCTCGTACATCCGGTCGTCCTTGAGCGTCCCGTCGGTGTGGATCCCCGACTCGTGGGTGAAGGCGTTCTCGCCGACGACGGCCTTGTTCGGCGCCAGCGGGACGCCCGTCGCGCGGGAGACGATCTGCGCGAGGTCGTACAGCTCGTCGAGCTTGGCGGTCTCGATGTCGTAGCAGTGGTGCAGCGCGATGGCGACCTCCTCGAGGGCGACGTTGCCGGCGCGCTCGCCGATGCCGTTGATCGTGCCGTGGACGAGGTCGGCGCCGGCCCGGAGGCTGGCGTAGACGTTCGTCACCGCCAGCCCGAGGTCGTCGTGGGTGTGCGTCGAGGTCAGCCCGAGGTCCGCCACCCGGGAGACCCCCTCGTAGACGCGCTCGGGGCCGGCGTCGCCGACGGTGTCCGCGAAGCAGAAGCGGTCCGCGCCCGCCTCGTGGGTCGTCCGCGCGAGGTCCTCGAGGAAGTCCAGGTCCGCGCGGGAGCCGTCCTCGCCGATGACCTCGACCCAGAGGCCGTGGTCCTTCGCGAACTCGACCAGCTCGGCGGTGTTCTGCAGGACCTCCTCGTAGGTCGTGTCGATCTTGTCCTCGATGTGGCGGTCGCTGGCGGGGACGACGAGGTTGACGCCGTCGACGTCGCAGTCGATGGCGAGTTCGATGTCGCCCTTGATGCCGCGGCTGAAGCTCGTCACCGTGGCGTCGAGGTCGAGGGACGTGACCCGCTTGATGGTCTCGCGCTCGCCCGGCCCGGTGCAGGCGCTGCCGGCCTCGATGTATTCGACTTCCGCGCGGTCGAGGGCGCGGGCGATCTCGGCCTTCTCGTCGGGCGTCAGCGAGATGCCCGGCGCCTGCTCGCCGTCGCGCAGGGTCGTGTCCAGAAGTTGTACGTCTCGGTCAGAACTGAGGCTCTCTCCGAAGAAGGTGCCCGTGGAAGCGTCGTTCACAGTGGCGTCACGCTCGCTGCCGAATTTCGCACCCAGCCGCCTCGCGGCGACTTCCTCTATCCTCGGAGGTGGCGGTGTCTCGCGCCATTGTACGTGAACCATACCCGCCGTCGCTCATAAAGTCGTCGTTCGAGCGAAGGCGAGCGAACGGGCCACGCGGGACCCTCACTCCTCGATCCGCACGACGTCGCCGGGCTCGACCCCGACCGCGGCGCCGGCCGGGAGTTCGACCACGGTGTCGCCGCGCGCCCGTCCGTGGCCGAGCCAGGGACGGAGGCGCTTCACGGCGGTCACCTCGCCGTCGAGCAGCCAGACCGCGTCGATCGGGAAGGGGACGAACAGCATGTGCAGCGAGCGAGTGGTGGGCCGACCGAACCGAAACACCAGCCCGTAGTCGTCGGGGATCGACCGGCGGAACATCAGTCCGCGGCCCTGGGCAAGCAGCGAGTCCGCCGCCTCGGCGTCGCTGGCGAGAACCGACTCCGCCCCGTCGCCTCCGACGTGCACGACTTTCACGGTCGGTCGTCTCGGGGTGGGGAGAAATGGATTGCGACCGGAAGCGACGGCGAGCGATTCAAGCCGGCGCGGCCACACGCCACCCGTATGGAGCGGACGCCCGAGGGGACCCCGGTCGGCGTCGACGACCCCTACGCCGTCGCCGGTCGGTGCGACCACCTCACCGACGACGGGCGCTGCCGGTACGCCCTCGCCTACGCCGGCAACGACCCCGAGTTCGCCGCCGGTCGGCGGGCCGACGAGTACGAGTGCGTCGTCGCGGACGACGACGTCGCGTGGAAAGACTGCCCGCACTACCGCTCGACCACGACCGGCAAGGAGTGCGTCCGGTGCGGCCTGGAGGAGGTCCGACTGGCCCACGAGGGCGCCCGGCCCCTGCTCGAGGAGCATCACCTCTCGTACGGCTCCTCGAGCGACGCCGGCGACGGCGAGCCGAGCCACGAGATCACCGTCTCGCTGTGTCGCTGGTGCCACGCGAAGATCCACAACTCCTTCGCCCGGATCGACGACGACGCGAGCCCGGACCCCGAGGCGTTCGCCGCCCGCGAGGAGCGCCGGAGCAGGGAGCAGGCGGAACTGGGGTTCTCGACGGCGGCCGAGCGGTGGGCCGAAGGGAAGGATGACGGGGGCGAAGGAAAGGCTGGCTGGGACGACGACCGCGAAGACGGGGGCGATTGACCGGCGTCGTCAGTCCTCGACGGCGACGAGTTTCATCAGCGGGTAGCCCTCCTCCATCTCCATGCGCGTGCGCACGGTGATGCCCTCGTACTCGACGCGTATCTCGACCTCCATGAGCGAGCCCGTGAGTTCCGTGTAGCCGTTCTCGTGGTCGATGGCGGCGGCCACCCGGTCGTCGAGGATCGACACGTCCACGGCCTCGCAGTAGGGCTGGTTCTCGATCGACTCGGCCATGGCCCGCTCGAGGCTCCGTGTCGACCGCGGCGAGACAGGTGTGCCCGCGAACTGGTGGTAGAGCGAACCGAACTTGATGCCGGCCTCGAAGCAGGCCTGCTGGGCGTTCGTCGCAGCGGTCGGCTCGTCGCCGTCGCTGGCCTCGGACGGCTCGTCGTCGCCGGCAGCGGTCGACTCGTCGTCGTCGCTAGGGTCGGTCATGGTGGCGACCTCTCGGGCCGGGACGCTAAGCCCTTCGGGACCGCCCGCGGATCCGGGCCACCCGGGTCCCGCGGATCCCGGACACTCGGGTCCCGGGGATCGGGGGCTACGGCGCCGGCAGAACCACACATTACTTGGTTCTCGTCGGCGGAGATGTACTCGAATGGACGAACCGGTCTTGCTCACGGGTGCGGGCGGGCGCGTCGGCTCCGCGATCCTGGGGGGCCTCGGGGCGGAGTACGACTGGCGCCTGCTGGATCGGGAACCGCTGTCGGGCGACCAGCTCCCCCGCGGGGTCGATACCGAGGACGTGATCGTCGCCGACGTGACCGACGAGGAGGCGATCCGCGAGGCGGTCGCGGGCGTCGGCGCCGTCATCCACCTCGCGGGCGACCCCCGCCCGGAGGCGCCGTGGGACTCGGTCCTCAGCAACAACATCGACGGCACGCAGACCGTCCTGGCGGCCGCCGTCGACGCGGGCGTCGAGAAGGTCGCGTTCGCCTCCTCGAACCACGCCGTGGGCGCCTACGAGACCGAGGAGCGCAAACCCGACCTCTACCGCGTCGGAGACGAGTTCCGCCTCGACGGCACCGAACTCCCCCGTCCCTCGAACCTCTACGGCGTGAGCAAGGCCTCCGGCGAGGTGCTGGGCCGGTACTACCACGACCACCACGACCTCTCGGTCGTCTGCGTCCGCATCGGCAACCTCACGAGGGGTCACCCGCCCCGGGAGTACGAGCGCGGGCAGGCGATGTGGCTCTCCTACCGCGACTGCGCCCACCTCTTCGAGCGCTGCGTCGAGGCCGACTACGGCTACGAGATCGTCTACGGCATCTCCGACAACGACCGCAAGTACTACTCGATCGAGCGCGCCAAGGACGTACTCGGCTACGACCCGCAGGACAACTCCGCGCACTACACCTTCGCGGGCGAACCGAAAGACGAGTTCGAGTAGTCGTCGGCTCGCCGAGTTCCTCCCGAATCCGCCACAGCCCCGCCGACGACGTGGATTTCACTTTCACTTTCGGGCTCGTTTTTAACCCCTGTCACCCCGAACCACGGGGTATGAGTCAGACCACGCTCGACGACGACGACCTGTTCGGCGAAGCGGCCCAGGAGATGCGCGCCGACGTGGAGGACCACCTCGCCGCCGCCCGGGCGGAACTCCCGGAAGCCGACGACGTCTGGGAGACCGGCGCGGACAACGTCCTCGGCGTACTCAACGGCCTGCGCTCGGCGCTGGACGTCGGCGATGCGGAGGCGGAACTCCGCCAGGCCAAGAAGTGGTACACGATGGGCGAGCGCGCCGACGCCTTCGAGGACGCCGACGACCTCGCCGAGGAGATCGAGGCCCTCGAGGACCTGCTCGAGGAGATCGAAGACGCCGCCGAGGAGGTGGGCGAGCTGACCGGCACCATCCCCGAGCTTCGCGGGGCCCTGGAGGACGCCCACGCCGAAGGGGACGACGCCGAGGCGGAGGAGTCCGAGGAGGCCCAGGCCGACGACGAAGGCGGTGCCGACGAGGCCGAGGCCGAAGAGTAGTCGTCGCGCTCCGCGCGTCGGCCCCGGAGTCGCTCCCGCACCCGCCCCAGGTTCGCCCGCGAACCTGGCTCAGGCTCGGTCGCGCGTCTCGACGGCCGAGAGGAGTTCACACAGCGCCTCGCTCGCCCGCGTCAGCAGTTCTTCCCCGACGTCGGCGGTCGCCTCGCCGGGGTCGCCGACGACGCCGTTCTCGGTGAACTCGTCCGAGTCGACCGCGAGGTTCACCCCCGAGACCCACTCCCCCCAGCGGTCGACCGCCCCCGCGCTGGCCTCCTCGATCCGGTCGGTCCGCACGAGCTCCGGCGCGACGTGGCGGAGCAGCGACGTCTCGACGACCCCGGCGTGGCCCATCTCCTCCTCGCCCTGGAACCAGGTGAACGGCACCGCGTAGGCCTCGCCCCCGCGGGTGAGCCGCCGGCAGGCCTCCGCCAGCGCCTCGACGTTGCCGCCGTGGCCGTTGACGACGACGACGCGGTCGAAGCCGTGGTGGGCGAGGCTCCGGACCGCGTCGCGCACGACCGCCCGGAAGGTGTCGGGCGAGAGCCACAGCGTGCCGTCGAACGCCCGGTGTTCCTCCGAGACGCCGTAGTCGACGGTGGGGGCGACGAGGACCTCGACGTCGCACTGGGCTGCTGCCGTCTCCGCGACGGTCTCGGCGGCGATGGCGTCCGTGCCGAGTGGGGCGTGCGGCCCGTGCTGTTCGGTGCTACCCACGGGCAGCAGCGCGAGGTCGGTGTCGAGGTCCCGCACCTCCGTCCAGGTCGAGTCCGCGAGGTTCATGGCCGGGACGACGGGGCGACGGGTCTTGTAGGCTGGCCTCCCGGTCAGCCGTCGACCGCGAACTGGCCCATGACCGGGTCCCGCTGGCCCGACGACCCGATGGTCGTGAGCACGTCGCCGTCGTAGACGACCGTCACGGACTGGAACTCCCGCGGGATCGTCGCGCCGAGTTCCGCCGTCGTTCCGGTGGGACAGTCTGGCGATCCGGCCTTGCCGCCCTCCGTCGTGGTGAGGACGAACTGGTAGCGGCCCTCGCCGGTGTGGTCGAAGCGCGCCGTCACGTCCTCGTCGGGCGCGTGCGGGACGGTGACGTTGACGACGAGCAGCCGCCCCCGCTCGACGTTCGACGTGAAGTACCAGCCGCCGGGGTCGCCGATGCAGCCGGTTCCGGTCGCGATGGAGTACTGCGGGTCGTCGGGGTCGACCGGGGCGGGCCCGGTGGGAACCATGGCGACGCCGACGGCGATGCCGACGACGAGGCCCAGGGCGAACGTGAGGAGGGCGATCGCACGCGTGGAAACCATACCGCCAGGTCGCCGCCGGCCGGCAAAACTCTTGTGCGATAAGCCGTCGCTCGCTCGTCGTGGGTCACGCGGCGACGCTGGGACCTCCTCGACCGCCCGACAACCGACGCGGAGGCGTCCCCGACCGCCCGACAACTATTCGACCCCGCGCTCGCATGGACCACGGGACAGCCACCCATGCACGTCATCGACCGCGAGACGGCGGAGGAGCGACTCGACCTCGACAGCGTCCCCCACGCCTACCGGGCGTTCCAGCAGGCGGAGGGGATCCCGGTCCACCGCGGGCTGGCGGTCGAGTGGCCCTCCCTCGAAACCGAACCCTGGGACCGGACGGGCGAGCGCGGCGCCTTCGTCAACCTCTACGGCGCCGAGGGGGTCAACGACATCCAGCTCCACGAGCTGACCCCGGGCGGGACGACGGCGACCCAGCGCCACCTCCACGACCAGCTGATCTACGTCGCCGCGGGCTCGGGGCTCACCGTCGTCGGCGAGGGCGACGACGCGGTCAGCTTCGAGTGGGGGCCGGACGCCCTGTTCTGGGTGCTGCCGAACACCCCCTACCGCCACGTCAACGCCTCGGGCGACGAGCCCGCGCGCCTGCTGGCCGACACGCCCCTGCCGCAGCTGTTCAACACCTTCCCGGACCCCGACCTGCTGTTCGACCCGCCGGGCGAGTGGTGGCCCCGCTACCGCGACGACGCGCTGTACGACCCCGACGCGAGCCTGGAACTGGTCGAGGCCGACGATCCCGACCGGATCAACGGCATCCCCGCCGGGACCGTCTACTGGAACGCCAACGTCGTGCCCGACGTCCGGAGCTTCGAGAAACTCGACGCCAACACGCTCCGGGGGGCCGGCGGGTCGAGCGTCATCTTCCCCTTCGAGGGCTCGGGGCTGTACGCCCACGTCAGCGAGTTCGCCGTCGGGCGGTACAAGAAGGCCCACCGCCACCACCCCGGCGCCAACGTGGGCATCCTCGACGGCGAGGGCTTCAGCCTCCTGTGGGAGGAGTCGATGGACGACCGCGTCCGGATCGACTGGGACCGCGGGACGCTGTTCACGCCGCCGGCGCGGTGGTTCCACCAGCACTTCAACCTGGGCGCCGAGCCCGCCCGCTACTTCGCGCTGCACGGTCTGCCCCTCGGCAGCCTGGAGGAGGGCAGCACCTTCGACGCGACGCGTCCCGAGAACAACGTCGAGTACGTCGACGAGGACCCCGACGTCCGCGCGTACTTCGAGGCGGAACTGGCCGACCGCGACGCGGAGCCGAGGATGCCCGACGCGGCCTACGAGGACCCGGACTACGCGTTCGACTGAGTCGCCGGCGCGGTTCCTGGCGCCGCGGCGTACGGGGAGGCCGGTGGCGCGTCCGCCGGCGCGCTCTTAGAGCACGTGGTCGGCCATCGCCTCGACGAAGGCGGCCTGGTCGGGGCTGGAGGAGAGGATCTCTACCTCGTCGAAGCCGGCGGCCCGGTGGCGAGCGAGGAGGTCGGCCACCTCGCCCACGTCGTCGGTGAGGAGGCCCCACTCGTCCCAGCGCTCCCGCGGGAGTTCGCGCCCGCGGGCCTCGATCTCCCGGGGGTCGGCGACGGCCTCGTCGAAGTCGACGGCGACGCTCCCGGTCCAGAACTCGACGCCGTCGCGGGCGGCCGCGTAGTCGTCGGCGTAGGAGACCAGCGACTGCTTGACGCGGTCGATCTCGTCGGGGTCGCGCCCGGCGTCGCGGGCGCCGGCCTCCAGGGCCGGTTCGAGGTCCCGCTCGTAGGTCTCCAGATCGGTGAGCGTCAGGAAGGCATCGGCGTACCGCCCCGCGACCTCGGCGGTGTGGACGCCGTTGCCGGCGACGACCAGCGGGACCGGCTCCTCGGGGCGGGTGTAGAGCTTCGCGCCGTCGAGCGTCCAGTAGTGGCCGTCGTAGTCGACGAAGCCGCCGTCCCAGAGGCGTCGGACGATCCGGCAGGCGTCGACCAGGCGCGCCCGGCGCTCGGGGTAGTCGGGCCACTCGAAGCCGAGGGGGCGCTCGTTCATCGCCTCGCCGGTCGCGAGGGTCAGCCGGAAGCGACCGGGGTACGTCGCCCCGAGGGTGGCGGCGAACTGGGCGAGCATCCCGGGGTGGTACCGCCCGATCGGGGGGGTGACGCCCGTGGCGAAGCCCACCTCGTCGGTGCGTTCGAGGGCCGCCCCGAGCCACGGCCAGGCGGCCCCGCAGTGGGCGCCGGTGTGCCACCAGGGGTGGAAGTGGTCGCTGGTCCAGACGGCGTCGAAGCCCGCCGACTCGGCCAGGTCGGCGTGTTCGAGGAGCGTCGACGGGCCGTACTGCTCGTGGGCCGCGAAGAAGCCGACGTCCATGCGCGAGTGGTCGAAGTCCATGCCCGAGACGTCGGCCGGATTCGAGGTAAGTTCGGTGGCCGACCGACGTGTCGTTCGTGCTCGCAGAGCCCTCGCCTCCTTGCGCAGACACGGGGGTCACTGCTTCGTGCGCCGACCGCTCGGCGGGTCAGTCGTCGTCGGCCTCGGTCCGGGCGCCGCGCTTCTGGGCGCGCTCGACGAACTCCTCGGGGAGGTCCTCGATCTCGCCGGCCTGCACGCCCCAGAGGTGCGCGTAGAGGCCGTCCCGGTCGAGGAGGTCGTCGTGGCTCCCGCGCTCGACGATCCGCCCGTCCTCCAGCACCAGGATCTGGTCGGCGTCCTTGATCGTCGAGAGCCGGTGGGCGATGGCGAAGGTCGTCCGGTCCTCGGTGAGCCGGTCGAGCGAGCGCTGGATCAGCATCTCCGTCTCGGTGTCGACGTCGCTGGTCGCCTCGTCGAGGATCAGGATCTCGGGGTCCTTGAGGATCGCCCGGGCGATGGCGAGGCGCTGGCGCTGGCCGCCCGAGAGCTTCACGCCGCGCTCGCCGATCTCGGTGTCGTAGCCCTCGGGGAGGTTGTCGATGAACTCGTGGGCCTCGGCGGCCTTCGCGGCCTCGACGACCTCCTCGCGGGTCGCGTCGAAGGTGCCGTAGCGGATGTTCTCGGCGACGGAGCCGTAGAACATGAACGTCTCCTGGCTGACGTAGCCGATGGCCCGGCGGAGGCTCGGGATGGTCACCTCGTCGATGGGCTGGTCGTCGATCCGGATCTCTCCCTCGTCCAGGTCGTACATCCGCAGGAGCAGTTTGAGCAGCGTCGACTTGCCCGCGCCGGTCGGGCCGACCAGCGCCAGCGTCTCCCCGCCGTCGACCGCGAAGGAGACGTCCTCGATCAGCGGGTCGTCGTCGTAGGCGAACGAGACGTCGTCGTAGGCGACGCGCCCCTCGTCGATCCGCAGGGGCTCGGCGTCGGGGTTCTCCGCGAGCCTGGCGGGCTCGTCCATCAGCCCGAAGATGCGGGCGGCGGAGGCGCGGGCGCGCTGGTACATGTTGATGATCTGCCCGAACTGGGCCATGGGCCAGATGAACCGCTGGGTGAGCACGATGAAGGTGACGAACTGGCCGACGCGGAGGGTCCCGGTGAGCGGCCCCGGGCCGGTGCCCTCCAGGATCCAGAGCCCGCCGACGAGGAACGTGAGGACGAACCCCACCCCGGAGAGCAGGCGGAGACCGGGGAAGAAGACGATCCGCGTCGAGATCGCGTCCCAGTTGGCGTCGAAGTACTCGCGCGAGGAGCCCTCGACGCGCTCGGACTCGTGGGACTCGGCGGTCGAGGTCTTGATCACCTGGATGCCGCCGAGGTTGTTCTCCAGCCGGGAGTTGAGCTGGCCGACCGACGAGCGCACCGCGGCGTACTTCGGCTGGATGACGTCGATGAACTTCCAGGTGAACAGCGCGATCAGCGGCACCGGCAGCAGCGCGATCAGCGCGAGCTCGGCGTTCATCGAGAAGAGGATGGCCGCGATGGCGAGCACCATCACCGCCAGCCGGACGAACGAGTTCATCCCGTCGTTGAGGAAGTTCTCCAGGCGGTTGACGTCGTTCGAGAGCACCGACATCATCTCGCCGGTCTGCTTGTCGGCGAAGAAGTCCATGTTGAGCCGCTGCATCTTGTCGTAGGTGTCGGTGCGGAGGTCGTGCTGGATGCGCTGGGCGAAGGCGTTCCACCCCCAGTTGCGCGCCCAGTGGAAGACCGCGCCGCCGGCGAAGGCGACGGTGATCAGCCCCACCGAGAACCAGAACTGGCCGGTCCGGGTCGCGGGCACGACCCCGACGAGCCACGAGTCGGGGATCCCCGGGATCGCCGCGACGTAGGACACGTCCTGCCGAAAGACGGCGTCGATGGCGACGCCGAGTATCACCGGCGGGATGAGGTCGAGGACGCGGGCGAACAGGCTCGTCAGCAGCCCGACGAGGAAGGCGCCCAGGTTGCCCCGACCGTACTCGCGGAACAGCCGGGCCATCGGGTTGGCGGTCGCCTCCCGCTGTTCCTCGAACGGGTCGTCTTCCTCCGCGGCGGGGACGTCCATTTACCGTGAGGAGGCGATTCGCGGAGAAAAGGGTTCGGCTCGGAGAAACGCCTTTGTCCCGCGCTACCGAACGTCATCCCATGGCAGAGAACCAGCGTGGGAGCACGGCGCTCCAGTGTCTGAACTGCGGATTCGAGGGGCCGCGATCGGAGTGGGACCGAATCGAGTACCGACCGCTCGGGACCCTCACCCAGTGTCGCGAGTGCGGAAGCACGAACGTCACGCAGGCCAGGCGGTGATCGGTGCCCGGTCGGGTCAGAGCTCGCGCCGCTCGAGCCCCGGATCGATTCCGGCGTCGACGAGGTCCTGCCGGACGCGTTCGCGCAGCGGCGTCGGGACCGTCGCCCGCGCGACGGGGACCGCGGTCTCGCCGTCGCCTTTCACCTTCCAGTAGAGGACACACTCGCTCGGCGCGTAGAACTCGACGCTGTAGCGGTCGCCGTCGCCGCGGTAGTGGACGCGAGCGGCGTAGCCCTCGATCCGCCAGCCCTCCTGTGCAGCCAGACCCTCGAGGGGATCCGTCGGCTCCTCGCTCGCGTCGCCCATGCCCGAGCAACGCCGCGCCCGGGTGTTCGGTCTTACGGTCGGCGGCAGTCGACCACCACCAGCTACCGGGTCCCGGCGCCCCACTTGCCGGCGATCCGGAGCCGGTCGCCGACCGCCATCCCGGTCTGGTTGGCGTACCCCCGGGGCACCTCCAGGACGTACTTCCCGCGGCCCTCGTACGGGCGGAGACTATCGCCGGGCGTCTCCGCGGGCACGGGCGCGTGGTGGATCGTCGTGATGGTGCCGTCGGGCGCGGCGAAGACGATGTCCAGCGGGAAGTCCATCTCCCGCATCACGTAGGTGTGGGTCCCCGCCCCGTCGTGGACGAACAGCATCCCCTCGCCGTACGCGAGGGAGTCGGTGTCGCTCAGGCCGGTGTAGCGCTTGCGCCAGGTGTCGGCCACCCGGACGTCGACGGTGGCGAGCTGGCCGCCGTTGGCGTCGACTACCGTGACGGTCGTGCGCTCGTACGCCGAGTCGCTGGGGGCGGGGATCAGCCCCAGCTGGGCGACGAGCAGTGCCGCGATAGCGAGGACCGCGAGCGACACCACGACCGCGGAGAGCGAGCGGAGGTTCACGGCGGGGGAGAGGGCAGGTGCGCGTGTAAGGGTTCCGGGGAAAGGCAAGCGTTATTCCGCCGGACCGGGTTCCCCCGTAGTGAGGGCTCGTGGTCTAGCTGGTCATGACGCTTCCCTTACAAGGAAGAGGTCGGCGGTTCGAACCCGCCCGAGCCCACT
>JBDGUA010000060.1:0-18092 GCA_042216345.1 Haloferacaceae archaeon | reverse complement strand
CGGACGTTGGCGAAGGTGCCGCGCATCATCACCTCGTGGTTGCCGCGGCGGGAGCCGTAGGTGTTGAACTCGTGGGGCGGGACGCCCTGCTCGGCCAGCCACTCGCCGGCGGGCTGCTCCTCGCTGAAGGGGCCGGCGGGGCTGATGTGGTCGGTCGTGACGGTGTCGCCCAGCAGCATCAGGCAGCGGGCGTCCTCGACGTCGTCGACGCCGGGCTCCTCGATCGGGAAGTCCGTGAAGAACGGCGGCTCGCGGATGTACGTCGAGGAGTCGTCCCACTCGTAGACGTCGCCGGTCGGCGCGTCGAGCGCCTCCCAGCGCTCGTCGCCCTCGAAGACGCTGGCGTACTTCTCCTGGAACATCGCCGAGTCGACGCTGTCGTGGACCGCGGCCTGGATCTCGTCGGCGTCGGGCCAGATGTCGGCCAGGTAGACCGGCTCGCCGCTCGCGTCGGTGCCGACGGGCTCGTGTTCGAGGTCGATGTCCATCCGACCGGCCAGCCCGTAGGCGACGACCAGCGGGGGGCTGGCGAGGTAGTTGGCGCGGATCTTCGGGTGGATGCGCGCCTCGAAGTTACGGTTGCCCGAGAGGACGCTGGTCGTCCAGAGGTCGTGCTCGTCGATGGCGGCCTCGATGGGTTCGGGCAGCGGGCCGGCGTTGCCGATGCAGGTCGTGCAGCCGTAGCCGACGACGTTGTAGCCGAGCGCCTCGAGGTCGTCGAGCAGGCCGGCGGCCTCCAGGTACTCGGTGACGACGCGGCTGCCGGGCGCGAGGCTCGTCTTCACGTAGTCGGGGACGTCGAGCCCGCGCTCGACGGCGTTGCGCGCGAGCAGGCCCGCGGCGATCATCACCGACGGGTTCGAGGTGTTCGTACAGCTCGTGATGGCGCTGACGACCACGCTGCCGTGGCCGATCTCGACCTGCTCGACCGCCTGCTGGCCGCCCTCGTCTCCGACGGGCAGGTCGACGGTCACGCGCTTGTTGAGCGACCCGACCTCGGGCGCCGGGCGCTCCTCGAGCGGCGTGTCGTCGACGGTCGGGCTCTCGCCGAACCAGGTGCTCAGCTCCTTCTCGGAGACGTCCTCGACCTGCTCTTCGAACTCGCCGTAGACGAGCTTGCGGAAGTGCGCGCGCATCTCGCTCATGCGGACGCGGTCCTGGGGGCGCTTCGGGCCCGCCAGGCTCGGGTCGACCGTCGAGAGGTCGAGTTCGACGACCTCGGTGTAGTCGGGCTCCTGCTCGCCGAACAGACCCTGGGCCCGCAGGTACTCCTCGACGAGTTCGACGTGCTCGGGGTCGCGGCCGGTGAGACGGAGGTACTCCATGGTCGACTCGTCGGCGGGGAAGACGCTGATGGTCGACCCCTGCTCGGGGGCCATGTTCGAGATGGTCGCCCGGTCGGGGACCGTCAGGTTCGCGACGCCCGGGCCGAAGAACTCGACGAACTTGTCGACGACGCCCACCTCGCGGAGCGCCTCGGTCACGTGCAGCACCAGGTCGGTAGCGGTCGCGCCCTCGGGGAGTTCGCCGGAGAGACGGACGCCGACGACCTCGGGAAGCTGCATGGTGATGGGCTGGCCGAGCATGGCCGCCTCGGCCTCGATGCCGCCGACGCCCCAGCCGACGACGCCGATGCCGCCGATCATGGGCGTGTGGCTGTCGGTGCCGACGAGGGTGTCGGGGAAGAGCCACTGCTCGCCGTCGACCTCGCGGTCGTGGACGACCTGGCCGAGGTGCTCGAGGTTCACCTGGTGGACGATGCCGGTCCCCGGCGGGACCACGCGGAACTTCTCGAAGGCGTTCTGGGCCCACTTGAGCGCGCGGTAGCGCTCGGCGTTGCGCTCGTACTCGAGTTCGACGTTGCGCTCGTAGGCGTCCTCGCTGCCGAAGTAGTCGACCTGGACGCTGTGGTCGATGACGAGGTCGCAGGGGATCTCGGGTTCGACGATCGAGGGGTCGCCGCCCTTGCGGTCGACCGCCGAGCGCAGCGCCGCCAAATCGACGACGGCGGGGACGCCGGTGAGGTCCTGCAGGACGACGCGGGAGGGCGCGAACGGGATGTCGACGTCCTTCACGTCGGGGCGCCACCCCGCCGCCTTGTGTACGTCCTCCTCGGTGACGGCCTCGCCGTCGACCTGTCGGAGGATCGACTCCAGGAGCACGCGGATGCTGACGGGGAGGTTGTCGAGGTCGCACAGGCCCTGCTCTTCGAGGACGGTGAGGTCCGCGATGCGGTAGGTGTCGTCGCCGAACTCCACGTCGCGGATCGCACCGAACGGATCGGATCCTGTCATGGTAGCAGTAGGGAGACCGGAAGCTTCAACTCCCCGGTCTGTTCCAGCGCGCTGGGAACCCGGCGCCAGCGCGTCGCTCCCGGGGGATCGGCAGGTCGAGGGAGAGTCGGCGGACCGACGCGAGGACTCCCAGGTCGACACGGAGATCGATGAACCGATGGGTCGGCTCCCGGGTCGGCCGGCTCAACGCCGCGCGGACTGCGCGCGGAGCGTCCCCGCGAGCAGATAGGTGAACGCGACCGCACCGAGGAGGCCGAGCAACGCCCCCGCCCGGACGAGAACCGAGGAGCCGGCGAGTCGACCGCCGACCTCCAGCCAGAGGCCGACCGCGAGCGCGGCGATCGACGCCAGCGCGGTGCGGTCGTCGCTCGCCCGGTAGGCACCCACCGCCGGCGGGTAGAACTGGTAGGCGACGCCCACGACCGACAGTCCGAGCAATCCCAGGACGTTCAGCCGGAGGTGCGCGAGCACCAGCGCGGGACGGGGCGGGATCCCCAGCGCGAAGCCCAGGCCCAGGGCGACGCCGCCGGCCCCGCTGAGGACGGCGGCGAGCACGCCCCGGAAGCCGACGCGGTCCCGGTCCGTCCGGACGAACAGCGCGAGGAACGCGAGCCCGAATCCGACGACGGCGGTCGCCTCCAGCGCCGCCCCGAGGCGGAAGAGCGGGCCGTAGCGACCGAACCCCACCGCCAGCAACGCCGGGCCGATCGCGGCCGCCGCGAGGACGAGCGCGACCAGCCACCGCGGCGGGGAGGCGACGAGAAAGCGGGGGAGCAGGCGGAAGCCGACGGCGAACAGCGTCGTCGCCGCGGCGCCCGCGGCGAGCAGGTGCAGCGCCGCCGGCAGCCCCCGTCCGACGAGCGCCGGGAGCGGCGAGGTCACCGCCAGCAGTTCGTACGAACCGGCGGCGAGGTAGGCCAGCGCGACCAGGACCGCCGCGTTGGCGACGCGGTCGACGGCGCGGCGGTGGGCGTTCACCTCGCCGGTGCCGGTCTCTGCGCCGGTGAGGTTGTCCCGGACCGTCCACAGCAGCGTGCCGAGAAAAAGGGCCACGCCGAGCGACCAGAGGGCAGCGCCCGCGGTGGCGGCGACGGGCGGCCCGCCGGCGACGCCCCACGCCAGCGCGGCGACGCCGAGTGCCGAGAGCGGGAGGTGGAGGACCTCGGTCCGGGAGGTCGCCAGCGAGCGCTCGAAGTACGACGGGACGAGGGCGTAGGCCTTCCCGAAGACGACGTGGAGGACGAACCCGAGCACGCCCAGCACCGCGCTGGGCGTGCGACCGACGCCCGTGACGGTGGCGGCCTGCCAGACGAGGAGGAAGGCGACGCCCGCGACGACGAACCGACGGGATCTGCGCGAGGCCGCGGCCATGTGCCGAGCGTCCGCATCGAGTCGGAAGAACGTTCCGCCGCACGCGTTCGCGGGCCGGGGGCGCATCTTCGCCGTGATTCCTCCTCCGGGAGGGCCCGACGGGACGGACTACGAGTCCGGGGCGTAGACGGTTATCTGGTCCGCCGTGATCTGGACCGGGTAGTCCCAGATCCGGGTCCGGACCTCGAGGGCCGGGTTCTCCCAGGTGAGGGCCGCGAGTCCGTCCGGGTCGACGAACTCGATCAGCGGGCGGTCCTGGCTCGTCAGGTCCACGCCGGCGCACGCCAGCGCCGACAGGAGTTCCTCCTCGATCGGCGTGCCCGCCGTGCGACCGTAGCGAACGAGTACCCCACAGCTGCTCGCATCGTTCATAGGTAAGCTACGTGCTAATTACGGATGTGTGATACACCCTACTGGTGGGGTAGTTCGTCGTGGAGGAGGCGATCCCGAAAACGGCCGCACTTCAGTGCCGGCGCCCCGGCCGGGACGGCGACCCCCGGACGGCTAAAAGGCCCCGGATATCGTGGTGTAACCCCTACCCACCCCCGTCACCGACGCTCACGCATGTCAACCGACGCTGACCCAGGATCGCTCTCGCCCGACGACCTGCCGATGGACCCCGAGGAGTTCGCCGAGTCGCTGATCGACGAGGTCGACGCCTACATCGAGGCCCACGGGCTCGGCGACGCCCGGTTCGAGGAGGACCTCACCGAGGACCAGATGCGAGAGGGTCTCTACACGCGGATCTTCAACGAGATCAAGGCCATCGACCACCCGCGGCGGATGCTCGGCGAGGCCGAGGACCCGCAGGTGTTCATCCACCTGCTGAAGCAGATCGAGGACGAGGCCAAGCACGCCAGGATGCTCTCCCAGCGCCTCTGGAACCTCGGCGGCGACCCCCAGGAGGTCTTCGAGCGCGCCGACGAGTCCACGCGGGAGTTCTGGACCATCTTCGACGAGCGCGACATCGTCGGCACCGCCGCGGTGCTGCAGACCGGCGCCGAACACATGGCGCAGTACCGCCACCCGAAGGAACTGCAGTTCTACGACGACGAGACCGCCGAGATCTACGAGCGCGTCATCGTCCCCGAGGAGCAGTTCCACGCCAAGATCGGCAAGAACGTCTTCAGGACCCACTGCACCGACGGCGAGCGCCAGCGCCAGGCGCTCGAGGCCTCACGCGAGGGGCGCGAGCTGATCCGACAGCACCACGACCGCGGCGTCGTCGACGCCTACGAAGTCGACGGGGAGTGAGGGATGCGGCGATTCGAACCACGGGGGGTGTCCGCCCGCAGGCCAGCCCACGGACGTGGCGCGAATATCTGACAAACGGGGGCGGATCACTGTGCGGTCGTTCCGGTGGAGCCTACTGCACCGTCGTCACGAAGTCGCTCGCCGAGGGCGAGGTGGTACACACCGGGCAGCCGTGTTCGAGGATGCTCTCGCGCATCGCGCCGTTCACCTCGATCTCCTGGCCGCACCCCGGGCACTGGAAGATGAACTCGGTCACGCGCTCACCACCCCGCCGGAGCGAGTCGGAGCGGACCCCTTCATCTGTCGCTGACTCGGTCGACGGTTCCACGACGATTCATACCCTGCGTACGGGGTGGGCCTATACATATCGAACGGTTACTCCCGACCGGTGAGGACCCGGTCGGTGGTGTCGCGCCGGGCGCCGGCGGCTCGCCGCGCGGGGGCCCGCTGGGCGTGGCGCCGCCGCGGGTCCCCCGACGACCGGCGTCGACTCGGGGTCTGCACTTCCCTGGGTCGGCGACCGCCCCGGGCACGGTGCTCCTGTGGCCATCGACCAAGGCTACCGGGTCGAGCCAAGAACCCCCACCGGGTATTCTCAGTCCGTGGGAACGCCCCGGTTCGATCGCGCCGGCGGTCGAGTCGACCCGCGAGCCTCGCTCGCAAGATCCAAGACCCCCTGTCGCGACTGTCACGAACGGATGACGATCTCCGAGCAGACCGAGATGGGGGCTTCCGCGATCGACGCGTTCCTCGGAGCCCAGGAGACCGGCGTGCTGGCGCTGAGGGCCGACGACTCGCCCGAACCGTACGCGATCCCGATCTCCTACGGCTACGACGCCGAACAGCGGTGCTTCTACGTGCGACTCGTCTCGACGCCCGACAGCGAGAAGCGGGCGTTTCTCGCCTCGAGCCCGCGGGCTCGGCTGGTCGTCTACTCCGAGGAGGACCCGGTCTACCGGAGCGTGATCGCCACCGGCACCCTCGAAGAGCTCGATCCCGCCGACCTCACCCCCGACCAGATCGAGCAGTTCGGCGGGGCGAAACGACCGCTGTTCGAGATCTGGACCGAGAACGAGCGGGAACTCGACATCGGCCTCTACCAGTTGCGCCCGACCGAACTGAACGGGCGACGCGTCGAAGTGGAACGCTCCGACTCGTCGGCCTGACGTTCTCGAGAACTCGTCGTCGGGCGGGGGCCGACGGCGGCGCGGGAGGGTCGCGGGGGGCCGACGGCGGAGCGGGAGGGCCGCGGGGGCGGCTCGAACGGGGGGTCACCGCGTGTTCGT
Source organism: Haloferacaceae archaeon (assembly GCA_042216345.1). GTDB lineage: Archaea > Halobacteriota > Halobacteria > Halobacteriales > Haloferacaceae > JBDGUA01. The sequence continues at coordinate 11,887 of JBDGUA010000060.1, read as the reverse complement.
CACGTTCACCAGCTCATCGCCGCCTCGGCCTTCTCGGCGCTCGAGCCGAGGTCGTCCTGCGAGGCCACGAGGTCGACCTCGACGCCGGCGTCTTCGAGGCGGACGACCACGTCGTCGAACGAGCGGCGGTACTCGCTGGGGTGCTTGCCGGACGTGCGCAGGCGGACCCGCTCGGAGAGGAGCCCGGCGTCGGTCAGCAGGTCCACCTTCCGGTAGGTGGTCGAGAGGGGGAGGTCGCAGGCCTCGGCCAGTTCGCTGGCCGTCAGGGCCTCCGCCGCGGTGGCCTCGAGGATGCGTCGACAGTCGGTGTCGTTCAGGGCGGTGAGGACCGCCGAGGGGTCCGCCGCGACATCGTCGGGGGTCGGTCGACGGCTGTTCTCCATCGGCGGCAGGAGTTGTGAGCTCATCCTTACATGCTCGTAGGGGCTTCCCCGGCCAGTATTGGCGCCCGAAATACTGCGGGCGTTTATATCATGGGGCCCGCGGCCTCCGCCCGGTAGCGCCGCCACGGCGCAGTGAGAACGTTTACCTCCGACGACGGCGTATTTCGAGGTATGGCCGACGGGATCAGAGCGGAGGTCAGCATCCAGGCGCCCGCGGAGTGCCCGGTCGCGACGACCTCCGCGGCGTTCGGGACCCCCACCTACTCGGTCTCCCGGACCGCCTCGGCCGGTCCCGACCAGCCGGTCACCGAGGAGTTCATGATCGAGGAGACGCCGCTCGAGACCGCCCTCGACGAGGACCTCCAGGAGGTGTTCACCTACGGCTCGAAGACCGTCTACCGGTTCGAGCGCGAGCAGGGAGTCGGCTGTCCGTGCGAGCGCATCGAACTCCAGGGCTGTCCGGTCGTCGACATCCACACCCGCCGAGGGACGCTGTACCTGACGTTCCACGCGCCGGACATGGAGACCCTCCGGGACGCCCTCGGCGAACTGCGGGAGGGCTACCCCGAGGTGAGCGTCGACCGACTCATCCACACCACCCAGGAGGCCGACGAGCGGAGTCTGGTCTTCGTCGACCGCTCGCAGTTGACCGACAGGCAGGAGGAGGTTCTCTCCACGGCCCACCGGATGGGCTACTTCGAGCGGCCCAAGGGGGCCAACGCCAGCGAGGTGGCCGAGGAGCTGGGCATCTCGCTGTCGACGTTCACCGAGCACCTCGCCGCTGCGCAGACGAAGATCCTCGACGCGGTGCTGGACGAGTAGGCAATTCGGGGTGAACGAGTAGCCGACTCCGTACTCAACGAGAAAGACCGGTCAGCGGACCGCCTCGAGGTCGACGAACGCGTCCCCCTCAGCCGTGATCCAGGTCGTCACGAGCTCCGCCTCCGTCGCGTCGGTCGGGTACAGCGTACACTCGTCGGGGTGATCCCCGTATTCGGTGACGACCGCTCGCAGCGCCGGCCCCTCGGTGGCTGAAAGCGATTCGTCGGCGTCGGTCTCTGGCGCGTCGTCGTTCTCGATCATTGGCGTGGTTCGCGCCGGTCGGAGCCTCCTTCGAGGCCGGTGCCGACCGGTGATTATCCCTCCCTACGGGCTCCGGAGGGATAAGTCGCGGGACCTATTCCAGGGTCGTGAGAAGCGCCCTCCGCCAGCGCCGCTGAACTCGGGGACGGTCGGCGGTGAGGGCGCTCAGCCCCGGACGCGACTGATTCTGGTGACCGTTTCGCTGCCGCAGACTCGACAGACCGCGACGCGCAACGGCTCGCGGGAGTAGACCGCCTCCGCGTCCGAACCGCCCGCGCTGATCTCCAGGGAGACGCTGTGGGTGGTCTCCCGACCGCACCTGTCGCACGCTTCCGCCATCGCGTGTCCGTGGGGCATACCTCGCCGATACGGCGGGACCGGTAGTAACCCGGGTCGAAACTTCCCAGTCAGCGAGAACTCGTGAGCCCGTGAGGCAGTGTCGTGACCACCGTGACGTCGTCGCCGACCGTCTCGCGGCTGACCGATCGGTGAACTTCTCGTGTCTGACTCGTCGCCGAACGTCTCGCGGCTGACAGGCCGGTGAACTTCTCGCGGCTGATCCGTCGGTGAACGTCGCGCAGTGAAGGGGTCGCGGAACGTCCCGGAACGCGGACGAGACCGCTACGCGGTGGAGAACGCAGCCTCGGTGACCGCCGCGCCGCAGACCGGGCAGCCGTGTTCGAGCAGTCCGTCCCGCAGTTCCTCGTCGACCGGGATCGTCCGCGTGCAGGCCGTACACCGGAACCGGTCGCCGTCTCGCGTTCGGCTCGTCTTGGATTGCATGGTCTGGTGGGTGTCTCGTCGGGGTCGTCTGTGGCTTCGATGCGTGCCGCCGCTCCGTGGTCGACCGCGCCGTCCGGTCGATCGCGACGGGCGTCGCCGTCCGAGATCACCTACGCCTCGGGGGGGGCAAGAACCCGACCCGGAATTTTCACACGGTAAGAACACCCCTCTAGCGGGACTCTCGATCGCCTTCGCGCCGCGGACCGTCGTCGTCCCCCCGACGTCACTCCTCGTCGGACCGCCCGAGCGCGATCTCCGCGGCGGTGTCCGCGGCGACCGGTTCGTCCACCCGGACCTCGATCCGTGAGACCCACTTGAGCTGTTCCCAGCAGTCCGCCCCGCCCCCGCCCGGGAGCAAGCGAACCGGCCCGCCCCGGTCGGCGGGGATCGGCGCGCCGTCGCGCTCGACGGCCAGCAGGGCGTCGGCCAGTCGGTCGAGCGCGAAACTGCAGGCGAAGTCGCCTCCGGCGGCCCGCACGAGTCCGAACGCCGCCTCCTCGCGGGGTCGTGCCCGCTCCAGGAGGACACCGGCCCGGACGCCGCGCCAGGTCGACTCGGCCGCCGAGACCGACTGGCACGAGACCTCCGCTTCGGTCGTCTCGAACGCCAGGCTGCGCAGTTCGGCCACCGGGAGCGTCAACGGCTCCGCTACGGCTCCGGTGACCGTCAGGTCCCACGCCTCCGGATCGGGGCGTCGCTCGTCACTCGGCTCTGATCGCCGTCCGTCCCTCGGCTCGGTCATCCGTGGTGGCTACCGCGGCCAGCCGTACGGCGTTGGCTCCGAACGGGTTCGGGGTGCCGCGGGCCGACCTGCCCGGTCAGGCGCCCCCCATGAAGCGGAGCAGGTCGACGACGATCACGAAGATGATCACGAGGATCGTCAGCGCGAGCATGAGCTTCACGTACCACGGGAAGGTGTCGGCGTCGTCGGCACTCATGGCCGTGTCTCGGTGGGCCACCACCAAATACGTCGGCCCTTCCGCCAGTCTCCCAGCGTGACCCGTCGTGTGGCGCGACCCCACCTCGGCCCGCCGCGAACGTTACACCGATCGGACGGCCTCGACGGTGAGCCCCTCGCGGTCGCTGAAGCGGAGGGTGATCTCCTCGACCGTCAGCGTGTACTCCCGCGCGTGATCCCCGCTCGCGTCGACCCGGACGGAGGCCTCGAGGACGTCGATGTCCGTGAGGAACTCGAGTTTCCGGTAGAGCGTCGACGACGGAATCGTGCAGCGCTCGACCAGCTCGCTCGCCGTCAGGGACTCGCCCGCGGTCGCTTCCAGCAACTGCCGGCAGTCCTCGTCGTGCAGCGCCGCGAGCACCCCGTCCAGTTCCGGGGGGTCGTCGGTTTCGACGGCCGACAGGTCGCGGTCGCCGTCGGCGTTACTCATGGCCGAAAGAACGTTTCAGTGGGCAGTAATAGTTTGCGCCCGGTGTCGCGTCCTCTGGCGACGGGTGGCGGTTCCCCCGTGGCCCACTGGAGTGGTCAGCCGGCAGAGATGAGTCGCAAGTGCAAAGTCGGAGCGTCGCTACCTGTCGATCCACATGACTATCTCTCGGGAAACGGAGATGGGGGACTCCGCGATCGACGACTTCCTCAGCCGCCACGAGACCGGCGTACTGGCCCTCTCCAGTTCGGCGGATTCGGACCCGTACGCGATCCCGGTCTCCTACGGGTTCGCGGCCGACCAGCGGCGCTTCTACCTGCGGCTCGTCTCGACGCCCGACAGCGAGAAGCGGGCGTTTCTCTCGTCCTCGCCGGAGGCCCGGCTGGTCGTCTACTCCGAGGAGGACCCGGTCTACCGGAGCGTCATCGCCACGGGGTCGCTCGAGCGAGTCGCCCCCGAGGATCTCACGATCGACGAGATCGAGCAGTACGGCCGGGCGAAGCGACCGCTCTTCGAGATCTGGGCCGAGTCCCGACGCGACCTCGACATCGAGCTGTACGAACTCGCCCCGGACGCGGTGAGCGGGCGCCGCGTCGAAGTGGACCGCCAGGAGTCCTGAGCCGCCCGGGGCGACGCCGAATCGCTCTCGTCCAACCAGCGACGGCGATCAGCAGCCGATCTCGCGGGGCGACGCCGTCGACCGAAGCGCGCGCCGCGTCCTCCCGCGGCCGGGGAGTCGTCCGACCGGCCTCCGGCGGTGCGAGTCAGTTCGCCCGTTCCGTCTCGTCGGGGTCGCCCAGGCGGACGAGGAAGTTGTAGTCCTCCGGATCGCGATCCTCGAACAGTTCGTCGAGGTCGAACTCGGGCATCGACGTGACAATTCGTGGTCGAACACTTCAAAGCTTCCACCGCGGCGATCGACGCCCCCGGCGGCTGGAGTGGCCGTCGTCGCTGGACTCGTTCGGTGTGCTAACGACCCACAAAGCATTTACTAGCCCGCCTGGACCTTCTAGGCGGTACCTGGAAGGGTACCGACAGCAAGCTACCACCGACCGTCGGCAGGGACCACGTTGCGTGCCACCGCCCGATCCTGTCGGACGGGGTTCGGGGAGCCACCTTCCCCAGGGGCGTCGCGCCGCCCCGCGGCGCCCCAGTTTCACTCGCCGGGAACCCTGATCGGTACTTTTGAATCTCTCGGCGACAAGGAGCAGGTATGACCGCAGGAATCGCTGTCCTGAACTTCGGCGAGCCGGCCACGCCGGAGCGAGACGCAGTCGTGCGGTACCTGGAGAAGATCTTCCTCGCGAACATGGACATCGAGGGGGAGACGACCCCGGAGGCGGCCCGGGAACGTGCCGGGTCCCTGGCGGAGCGCCGGGCTCCCGCACTCATCGAGGAGTACGAGGAGATCGGAGGCTCCCCGCTGAACGAACACGCGGTCACGCAGGCGGAGGCCCTGGAGGCCGAACTGGCAGACCGGGGCTACGACGTCGCCACCTATCCGGGCTTCCAGTTCACCGACCCCTTCGTCGAGGACGCCGCCGCGGCCGCGCACGAAGACGGCGTGGACCGGCTGATCGGCCTGCCGCTGTACCCGCTGTGCGGCCCCTCGACCACCGTCCAGGCGCTCGAGGAGCTGTCCGCCGCCGTCGACGAGCGCGACTGGGACCCCGCGTACGACGAGATCACCGGCTGGCACACCCACCCGGCCTATCTCCGCCTGCGCGCCGACGCCATCCGCGACACCCTCGAGCGCAACGGCCTGGAACTCGGTGACGGCACCCGGCTGGTCTTCTCCGCCCACGGGACGCCGACCTACTACCTGGAGGGGGGCAGCCGCTACGCCCAGTACGTCGACGAGTACACCGAGGTCGTCGACCGGATGCTGGGGAGCCCGGGCTACGAACTGGGCTTCCAGAACCACGAGAACCGCGACGTCGAGTGGACCGAGCCCGACGTCGAGTCGGTCGTGGAGTCGATCGACGCCGACCGGATCGTCGTCGACCCGATGAGCTTCATGCACGAGCAGAGCGAGACGCTCTCGGAACTCGACGTCGAACTCCGCGAGGAGGCCGAAGCGCGCGGCATCGAGATGGTCCGCGTCCCGGTCCCCTACGACGACGAGCGGTTCGTCCAGCTGCTGGCCGACCTGGTCGAACCCTTCGTCGCCGACTTCGACCCGGACTACTACGGCTTCCAGCAGTGTACGTGCCGGGAGGCTCCCAGCGCGATGTGCCTGAACGCGCGCCGGCATGAGTGAGGCGGGCGGTCGGCGGGTCGGCGTGAACGAGGCGACCGCCCGGCGGCGATTCGGAGGACGACCGTGCGCGTAGGCGTCGTCGGGGGCGGGATCACCGGACTCGCGCTGACCCACTACCTCGCCGAGCGCGGGGTCGACAGCGTCGCCTACGAGGCGGACGACCAGCCCGGCGGCGTCATCGACTCGCGGACGGTCGACGGGCGCGTGCTGGAGGTCGGACCCCAGCGCCTGCGGCTGACCGAGGAACTCGACGCGATGGTCGACGACCTCGACGCAGCCGGCGACAGCGACGGCGACACCGACGACGACCTCGACGCGACCGACGACAGCGACGGCGACACCGACACCGACGCCGCTGACGACGCCCCGGGCCTCCGCGAGTCGCTTCGACTCGCGGACGACGACCAGCCGCTGTACGTCTACGCGAACGGCGGTCTGCGGGTGGTGCCGCGCTCGGCGTCGGCGCTGCTGACCACCGACCTGCTCTCCTGGCGCGGGAAACTCAGGGCCTTCGCGGAGCCGCTCACGGCGGCCGGCTCGCCCGAGGAGTCGGTCGCCGAGCTGTTCACCCGGAAGTTCGGCCAGGAGGCCTACGAGAACCTCGTCGAGCCGATCCTCGGGGGGACCTACGGTTCGGACCCGGCCCGGATGCCGGTGGGCCGGGCCATGCCCGGCGTCCTCCGGCTGGAGGAGCAGCGCGGGAACCTGCTGGTCCCCGCCGCGAAGCGCCTGCTCGGATCGCGCGAGACCCCCCCGCCGGCGTCGTTCGACGAGGGACTCCAGCAGCTCCCCCGGGCGCTCGCACGCGTCCACGACGACCGGGTCGAACTCGGCACCGCCGTCGAGGACCTGCAGCGCGGCGACGACGGGGTCGGGGTGGTCCTCGAGGACGGTCGGACCGAACGGTTCGACCGGGTGGTCGTGACCGTCTCGGCGCCCGCGGCCGGGGAGCTGCTCTCGTCGGTCGCCCCGGACTCGGCCGAGGCGCTGGCGTCGCTCACCTACAACCCGCTCGCGCTCGTCCACCTCGACGCCGCGGCGGACGTGACGGGGTTCGGCTACCAGGTGCGGCGCTCGGAGCCGCTGCGGACGCTCGGGGTCTCCTGGAACGCCAGCCTCTTCGACCGCGAGAACCTCTACACCGCCTTCCTCGGGGGGATGTCCGACCCAGAGGTGATGGACCTCCCCGAGGCGGAGATCGGCGAGATCGCCGCCGGCGAGTTCGAACAGGTCGTCGGCGCGCCCGCCGAGGTGCTCCACGTCGAGAAGCTGCCCGACGCCTTCCCGGCCTACGACCGGTCCTGGGCGGCGCTGGACGACGTCGACCTCCCCGAGGAGATCACGCTAGCGACCAACTACACCGCCCGGATGGGCATCCCTTCGCGCGTCCGGGAGGCGAAGCGGCTCGCGGCGGAGTTCGCCGAGTCGGCCTGACCGGGACGCCCGCCGCGTCGACTCCGGGCCGCCAGCGGCGTCGACTCCGAGCCGACTCCGGCTCACTCCCACTCCCAGTTCTTCGCGGTCTCGACGAACGCCTCGACCGACGCGATCGGCGTGTCCTTGTGGACGCCGTGGCCGAGGTTGCAGACGTAGCCCCGGGGCCCGGCCGCCCGGACGATCTCGGCGGTTCGCTCCCGGACGGTGGCCCGGTCGGCGAACAGCAGCGTCGGGTCGAGGTTCCCCTGAACGGGAACGTCGCCGAGCGCGGCGCGCGCGTCGGCCATGTCGACGGTCCAGTCGAGGGAGACGGCGTCGGCGCCGGCGGCCGTGAGCTGGTCGAACCGGCCGCCCATCCCGCGGACGAAGAGGATCGTCGGCGCGTCCACCGCCGCGAGGATCTCCCGGTGGCGCGGGACGACGAACTCCCGGTAGTCGTCCGGCGGGAGCACGCCCGCGTACGTGTCGAACAGCTGGACGACGTCGGCGCCGTGGGCGACCTGCAACTGCAGGTACTCGGCGACGACGTCGGCGAAGCGGTCGAGCAGGTCGGCGAACGCGTCGGGGTGCTCCGCGCGGAAGCGCCGGACCGCCGCGTGTCGGTGGTCGACGCCGCCGGCGACGGCGTACGACGCGAGGGTGAACGGCCCGCCGGCGAAGCCGATGACGGCGTCCTCGTCGGCGACGGACTCGGCCAGGCGGTCGAGCAGGTCGAAGACGAACTCCAGTTGCGTCGCGACGTCGCCCGTCGACGCGGGGACGTCTCCGGGGCCGTCGACGGGGTCGTCGACCACGGGGCCGACGCCGGACTCGACGCGGTAGTCGAAGCCGAGGGGTTCGAGGCAGGTGAGGATGTCCGAGAACATGACGACGCCGTCGACGCCGTAGCGCCGGTAGGGCTGGAGGGTGATCTCCTCGGCGACGTCGGGCGTCTCGATGGCCTCGCGGAAGGAGTACTCGGCCCGAAGTTCGCGGTACTCCGGGAGGTGTCGCCCGGCCTGGCGCATGAGCCAGACCGGCGGGCGCTCGGTGCGCTCGCCCCGGGCCGCGCGCACCAGCAGTGGGTCGGTCATATCGGTGGCTCGGTGGCCAAGGGGGAGAGTGTTTTCGGTCGGCGTCGCGGCCGGCGGCGACGCGGTCCGGCTCCCGGGGTCGAACCGGACCGGCTCTCGCGGGCGACCCGGCCCGTCCTATCGCTCCGGACGGTCGATACGGGACGTCACCGACTCCACGTTCCGCAGGTAGCCGACCGCCCGGAGGTACTTCGCGTACGCCTCGGCCTTCGGGAACTCCCGTTCGGTCGCGCCGTCGAGGTCCTCGCCGCCGGCCCACAGGAGGCGCCGGGGTTCGCGCAGCATGAGCAACAGGAGCGGGCGGTCCCGGGCCGCCTGCCGGTACCGGGTGAGCCGCCGGAGCGCGTCCCGCTTGGCGTCGGCGAGCATCGAGCCGGTGACACTGCCCCCGGGGCCGAACTCGGTTTCGTCGCGGGCGTAGAAACACCCCCGACAGGTCAGGACCGTCTCGGCGTTCTTGACGGCGCGGTGGAGCGGCACCCCGGCCCACGGCCCCCCGGGGTCGCGCACGTCGGCGTTCTGGCGGGCGTAGAAGACCTGCCAGCTGAACCGTCGGAACGGACCGGAGTCCATGGCCTCGATCTCTCGATTGCGACGGTCGAACTCGGTCGAGTCGGGGGTCAGCCCCCGAGCCTCGGCCCGGAGGTCGGCCTCGACGGCCTCGACGTGGGACTGCAGCGACGTCGGCGCGGTCGTCCCGGCGCGGTAGTCCCGCAGGAGGCGGGCCGCGTCGTCTGCGTAGCGCCGGGCCATCAGGTGGTTCCCCCACGTGGAGACGGTCGTCCGGTCGTCGTAGGTCGTCGACGGCTCGTCCTGTCCCACGTAGGTGCCGTCGCGGTAGCTGTTGAGGTGCCCCAGCGCGAGGAGCTTCTCGACCCAGTAGAGGCGGGCCAGTCCCGCGGAGGCGTCGTCGACGGCGTAGCTCACGTCGTCCCGGACCTTCTCGATCTGCGCCTGGATCTCCTCGGCTTGCGACGCCAGGTGCTCGCCGGAGGCGTCGCCGGTCATCACCCGGGACAGGCCGATGGCCTCGCCCGCGAACTTCGCGCCGAGGCGGGCGTCCGCGAGCGCCTGCCAGCCCGAGGCGTCGCGCGCGGATTCGGCGTACCCTTCGGCGCTGCGGAGCGCCGACTCGGGATCGAAGATGCCCGGCGGCTCGGCGTCCGGGGGGACGCGCTCGACGGCCCGCTCGGCCCGGTCGATCGTCGTCGCCAGCGAGTCGCGCGCGGCGGCTTCGTGTTCGCTCGACACCGGCGGGTAGGCGTCGATCTCGGGGACGGGGCGGAGTTCGGTCCGCTCGCGGGCGACGGGCTCGGGGAGCCACTCCGCGGGGGCGACGCCGACGGCGCCGACGAGCCCCGCGAGGCCCGCGCCCGCGAGGACGGCTCTGCGTGAGATGTCGGGGACCATAGACGACCGTCGACGAGCCAACTCCTAACGCCTTACGGTGGCTCAAACGAAGCTGTGAGTCTTCGCGTCGGCGACACCCACGGACCGTTCTTCGAACGGATCGACGGGATCCACTCGAGCGGGAAGGGACTCACCCGGACGGGAAGGGACTCACCCGGGCGGGCAAGGGACCCGCCCGGGTGGGCCAGTCACTCAGACGGGTCCGGAGACGACCGGGTGCGTGCCACCTCGACCGCCAGCGCGACACCCCGACCAACCGCCCAGGCGAGCGTCCCCAGGACCAGCGCCTCGACCGCGACGAACCCGAGCCCGTCGGGCTGGAGGAAGGCGGCGACCCGGTATCCCAGCGGTCGATGTGACAGCCCGAGCAGGTAGTGGTCGGCGTTGTACCCCAGCAGCGAGGCATAGACGGTCAGCCACGAGGCCGCCAGCCCGTGCGACCGGGCGGCCAGGACGGTCGCGGCGGCGACGCCGACGACCGCGGCGTCCCAGGCCAGGAAGACCACGCCGCCGGAGATGGCGAACGCCCCGACCGCGTAGGCGATCCAGACCAGGACGAACAGCCCGAGGGCGACCAGGACGTCGGTCGACCAGCGGGCTGGAGTCGAGTCCGTTCCGAGGACGACGCTGCGGGCGGAGACCATGCTGGTCGGTCTCGTGGCGGGGAAATAACGCTTTGGTGGGGTCGCGTCCGGCGGTGCGGCGTGACGTCGTCGCTCGCGGCGTGTTGATACGGCACCAGCGCGACGATGTACAACGATTATTGTGGTCCAGGACTGAGAGACGCCAATGACGACCGACCGGGCGCCAGTCGCGGTTCTGTACGTCGACGACGACCCGGCCAGGGCCGATCGCGTCGCGTCGCGTCTGCGCGAGGAGGCGCTGGTCGTGGCGACGACTGACGCCACCGACGTGCTCGACGCGATCAGGACGGCGGCGCCCGACTGCGTCGTCGCCGAGTACGACCTGGCCGCGACGGACGGAGTCGAACTCCTCCGGTCGGTCCGGTCGGCCCACCCGGACCTCCCGTTCGTGCTCTACACGGGATCCGGGAGCGAGGCGGTCGCCGGCGAGGCCATCGCCGCGGGCGTCTCCGCGTACGTGCCGGCAGACGGCGACGGCATCTCCCGGTTGGCCGAGCGCGTCCGCGGGAGCGTCGCGGACGCCGCTACCGAGGGCGACGACGCGACCGGGGGACCGGCGTCCGAGCACGACGGGAGCGCGGGCGTCGACACCGGGGCCGGGCGGAACGCCGACTGGGCCGCGGTCGTCCAGGAGTACCACCCCGACGCAGACGCGTCGGACCGGGCCGGTCGCATGTTCCACCGCGCGGTCGAGGCCGCGGGCCACTCGATCTACTTCACCACCCCGGGCGGGACCATCACCTACGTGAACCCCGCCTTCGAGACGACCACCGGCTACAGCGCCGAGGAGGCCATCGGCGCGACGCCGCGGATCCTGAAGTCGGGCGAACACGGCCAGGAGTTCTACGAACGGCTCTGGGACACCATCCTCTCCGGCCAGGTCTGGCGGAGCGAGATCGTCAACCGCCGGAAGGACGGCGAGACCTACGCGGTCGACCAGACGATCGCGCCCGTCCTGGACGACGCCGACGAGGTGGTGTGTTTCGTCGCCGTGAACGTCGACATCACCGAGAAGCGCGAGTACGAGCAGGCCATCGAACGCCAGAACGAGCGCCTCGACGAGTTCGTCAACATCGTCTCCCACGACCTGCGAAACCCGCTCGCGGTCGCCGGCGCCTGGCTGGAACAGGCGCGCGAGGAGCGCGACAGCGAGGCGCTGGCGAAGGTCGCCCGGGCCCACGACCGCATGGAGGCGCTGATCGACGACCTCCTCGCGCTCGCGCAGCTCGGCGACGAGGCGTTCGAGGTGACGACGGTCGACCTGCGGACGGTCGCCGAACGGGCCTGGGAACACGTCGACACCGGCGAGGCGCAGTTGCGCGTCACCGCCGAAGGTCAGGTCCGCGCCGACCGGCGACGGCTCCTGCAGGCCCTGGAGAATCTGTTCTGCAACGCCGTCGACCACGGCGGCGACGACGTGACGGTGACC
>JBDGUA010000046.1:0-18400 GCA_042216345.1 Haloferacaceae archaeon | reverse complement strand
CAATCCCGGAAAGACTTCAGTTGAGGTGTGACAATGATTCTGTGACGCCCTCCGTAGAGGTAGCTACTCCGACTCCGGTACCCCTTTTCGTCCGCTTCCTTTGCCCATTCTTCTTTCTCATTCTCCTTACAGTATACTACAACTCTACCCGTATCCTCGGGTAGGTTCAACAGTTCTTTCCAACGCTTCTTCGTCATATTACCGTGCCTCCGCTGTTCGCAGAACTACTAGCGTATATTCCTATCAGTATTTTTATAACTATGCACAGACCAAACCCGCTTGAGTGCCGAGGCCGCCACTCCGTCCGCGCTTCTGCGAAGAACGTGAACCGTGGAAAGAGAACCACTGTCGACCCACGCTGAGAGGACGATAAATTGACGTTCGGAAGATCTCACCCCCTCGCCGGCACTGAGCTCGGAGTCCCGGTCGCGGTCGGGAGCGCCGGCGGCACGCATCGGCGTCCCCCTCACCGCGAGAGGACGGTCAGTCCGGGACGACGGAGCTCCACGACGGTACCTGGGCTCGGATGGGCACCGACCGAGGATGGATGTGAATAATCAACATCTTTCTCCGAATTTTAAATGTTTTCCAACCAGTATTGCGCCATAGTTGATTGGGTATTGGAGAAGACACAACAATATTAGGGCGTTTGTACAGAGCACTCATAAGGGCAGTCCTCCACTGATCTGTTGATGAACACGGGAAACACGCGGCTCGACCGACCGTTTCGCTTCGATTCAAAATTCCCCTCAGGCGGGTTCTCGACGACCCCCGACACCTGCATTCGCTGCGGGGACGGAACGATGACCTACGACCCACAGCTCGGCGAGTCGTGCTGTCGTTCCTGCAACGCGCCGCTGCACTCCAACGGGGTATCCGAGCCATGACCAAACGCCACCTCGACCTCCCACCGACCGTACAGGCCACCATCGACGGGACCATCGCCGACGTCGACCAGAAGCTCACGACGAGCGACGAGACGGCGGCGGCCGTCCAGGAGATTCTCGCCGACCTCTTCGGCGACTGGGAGGCGCTCCAGCGGGCGCGCGCCGAGGAGTCCCTGCCGCCGATGACCCGGGCCCGCGTCCAGAGTTACGACCCGCGCAACGCCTTCACCGAGTCCGAGCGCTGGGCCGAGCAGGACCTCGACGAGCTCCGCGAGTCGAAGTGCCTGCGGTACCTCTGGCGGTGTTTCGACCAGTCCCCGCTGGCGAACAACGTCGCCTTCGCGCTCCCGTTCCGGCAGGTGCTGGCGAACCACCTCTTCGCCGAGGCGGGCGAGAACCTCCGGCTGTTCGGCGGGATCAAGATCCAGTGCGGCCACAACATCCGGATGGGGGACAACGTCGTCGTCCACAACGACGTGCTGCTGGACGACCGCGGGGAGCTCGTGATCGGTGACCGCGTCTCCATCGCCGACCGGGCGCACGTCCACACCCACAGCCACGACACGGTCGACCAGACCGACGTGACCACGTTCCGGACGGTGCTCGAGGACGACGTGCGCCTGGGCTTCGGCTCGATGATCGACGCCGGCGTCCGCGTCGAGGAGAACGCCATGGTCGGCGCCTGCTCGATGGTCCGGGGCGACGTCCCCGCCCACCTCATCGCCGTCGGGTCGCCGGCGAAGACGGTCAAGATCAAGCCCGGCTGGGAGGACGTCGCCGAGGCGCCCGGCCCGCTCGCCGACGCCCGCGAGGACCGCGCGCTCGTCAGCGAGTTCGGTCCCGACCTCGAACCGTTCGACGAGTTCGGTCGCCGGTGGACCACGCCCGCGAGCGCGGACTGACTCGCCGGCCGCGGGACGGTGGGCCCCGGGGAGACCGAACGTTCAAAGCGCCCCCGCGGTGAACGGCACCGTATGACCGACGAGGATCCGGAGGTCCCGATCCGCTGCGACGCCTGCGAGACGACCACGCACGTCCCGCTCTCGACGGTCGCCACGGCGATCGAGCGACACAACGAGCAGTTGCACGACGGCGCGGAACGGGCCCGGGTCGATCCGGCGCTCGCGGACCAGTTGGCCGACCTGGTGGCCGAGGACATGGACCTGCTGTAGCGCGACGCCAGTAGAGCCAGCCGACGCCGGTCGTGGGGGTCGCCGGTGATGGAACTCGACGCCAGTCGTGGACGGCGAGGCCGCGGGCGGAGGTCGCCGTCGGTGCCCTCCTCGGACGGCTGAGCCCTGGAGGTACATTTATCCACCCGCTCGCGCATGTGAGGGGAGATGGCAACACGCACGGAGCGGTTCGACTGGCTGACCCGGGGGCGGGCGAAGTGGCTCGTCGTCGCGGCCTGCTTTCTGATCCTGTTCGTCGTGAAGGGGACCGTCTCCACGTACGGGGTGTTCATCACGCCCATCGAGGCGGACTTCGGGTGGTCGCGGACGACCGTCTCGGCCACGTTCACGATCTACCTGCTCGCGACCGCGGTGGCCTCGCCGATCACGGGCCGGCTCATCGACAGCTACGGGCCGAGCCGGACGATTCCGATCTTCGTCGCCCTGGTGGCGGTCCCGCTGGTCGCGCTCAGCGCCCTCTCGTCGGTCGCGCACCTCTACGCGCTGTACGCGGTCATCGGCGTCGCGGTGACGGGGCTCGCGCTCAGCCACTTCTCCTCGCTCATCACGAAGTGGTTCACCCGGCGGACGATGCTGGTCTCGGGGATCGCCCTGTCGGGCGCGTCGCTGGGCCGGCTGGTGTTCAACCCCCTGGCCGCCGAGGTGATCCTCTCGCGCGGGTGGCGGACGGCCTACCTGGCGTTCGGCCTGCTCTCGCTGGTCGGGATTCCGGTGGCGTACTTCCTGATCAAACGACCGCAGGCCGTGACGGGCGTGAACGTCGGCGACGACGCTGACGCCGACGCCGATGCTGACGCCGACGCTGGCTCAGGCGTCGACGTCGACGCCGACGAGGCCCACGGGACGGACGCGGCCACCCAGGGCGACGCCGGCGCCGAGACGGCTGCGGGCCACCGGGCGTCGGTCCCGCTGTCGACCGCGCTGCGGTCGCCCTCGCTGTGGCTGCTCGTCGGGACCTTCTCCATCTGCGGGTTCACGACCGTCGGGCTGATGACGACCCACTTCGTGCCGTACCTGGTCTCGATCGGCTTCACGGAGTCGACCGCCGCCACCGGGGCGGGCGTGCTCGGGGGGACGACCGTCTTCGGGCTGCTGGCGATGGGCGCCGTCGGCGACCGCTACGACTCGAGGAAGCGTCCCCTCCTCGCGTCGGTCTACTTCTTCCGCGGCGTGACGCTGCTGTTCCTGCTGGCGATCGCCAGCGTCGGCCACATCTTCCTCTTCGCGACGGTCTACGGCTTTCTCACGCTCTGTACGATCCCGCTGCACGCCGGGATCACCGCCGAGCGGTTCGGCCCCGGGAACCTTACGACGCTGGTCGGCCTCCAGTACGCCGGGCACCAGGTCGGCGGGGCCACCGCCGCCCTCGCCGCCGGCTGGATCTTCGAGTCGATGGGGAGCTACCGCTGGGCGTACCTGCTCGGCGTGGGACTGCTCATGGTCGCGCCGGTGCTCGTGCTCTCGGAGCGCGTCGTCGCGCCCGCGGGCGCGTGAGAAGAGTCCGGTCGTCCGCCAGGGTCCAGTCGTCCGCCAGGTCGCCCTTCCCCCCACCGATCACTCGGCCTTCCAGATTCTCCTTGCCGATCACTCGATTTTCCGGGTTCCCCCCACCGATCACTCGGCCTTCCAGAGCCGCCAGAGCGTCTGGTACAGCGTGTAGAGGTCGCAGTCGACCCGCTCGGCCACCGCGCGGCAGGTCTCCAGGTACCGTTCGTACTCGGGGACCGTCACCGGCTCCGGGTACGGCTCGTCGAGTTCGCCGTGCTCGCGGAGGACCGACCACTCGCGCTCGCCAACGACGATGAACCGGTCGGGGTCGATGAAGGCGAGAAACGCCGAGGCGACGGGCACGTCCACGCCAGCGAGGTCGGTCAGGCGGTCGACGGCGGCGGCGACGTCGACGCTGTCGTCGACCCCGGCGTCGTCGGCGTTCACCGCGTCGACGGCGTCGAGGATCGCCCCCCGGACGGTCTCGAACTCGTTGCGCTCGAACGCCTCCTCGATGCGGCGGCGGTCGGCGTCGGGGTACGCCCCCAGGAACCGGCGGTAGTACCACCGGACGACCCACTCGGCGTCCCGCTTGCCGAAGTCGTCGCGGGCGAACGCGCCCGGCAGGAGGTCGACGTTCTCGCGTTCGACCGCGTAGAGCGCTTCCGACTCGCGGTACTCCTCGGCACACCGTTCGACGAGGGAACGTGTGATCGTCACTACGGGGAACAAGCGCTCGCGCGGCCCTGAATCTTTCCACCCGTCCCCGCCGCGCGTTCGATCGAACGCACCGATGATTCGCAGACGATACGTCGCTGTGTGGTAGAAAGATTGATGCCTCACGAGAGGCCACCTGCCAACAGGAATGATCCATTGTACGGAGGGACCCACCGATGTCCAGTGACGAACAAGAGCCCGTGAAGACCATCTGTCCGTACTGCGGCGTCGGCTGCGGTATCCAGGTCAACCCCGGCGACGAGCCGGCGGACATGCGCTTCATGCCCTGGGGCGACGCCCCCGTCAACGAGGGTCGCGTCTGCATCAAGGGCGGCGCGGCGACGCAGGTGATCAATCACGAGGACCGGCTGACCGAGCCCCTGATCAAGGAGGACGGCGAGTTCCGCGAGGCCACCTGGGAGGAGGCCTACGACCGCATCGTCGAGGAGCTGGGCCGCATCCGCGAGGAGTACGAGCCCGACGCGATGGGCTTTTTCGGCTCCTCGAAGACGATGAACGAGGAGAACTACCTCCTCCAGAAGCTGGCGCGGCGCTACGGCACCAACAACGTCGACAACTGCACGCGGATGTGCCACGCCTCGACCGTCTGGGCGCTGCGGACCAGCCTCGGCGCGGGCGCGATGACCAACAGCATGCAGGACCTCCGCGAGGAGGCCGACGTCTTCTGGATCCAGGGGGCCAACCCCGGCGAGCAGCACCCCATCGCCAACAGCCAGTACTTCCGCCAGGCCGTGCTGGAGGGCGCGACCGTCATCCAGGTCGACCCCCACGCGAACAAGACGACGCGGTCGTTCGAGATCCACGAGACCGACCGCCACATGCACCTCCAGCTCAACCCGGGCACCGACATCCCGCTGCTGAACGTCGTCCTCAAGACGGCGCTCGACAACGGCTGGGTCGACGAGGAGTTCGTCGAGGAGCGCACGGAGGGCTTCGAGCACCTGAAAGAGACCCTCGAGGACTTCGACAAGGAGGAGGCCGCCGAGACCTGCGGCGTCCCCCTCGAGGACATCGAGAAGGCCGCCGAGGTGTACGCCACCGCCGACAACGCCGCCATCTTCACCGGCATGGGGATGAGCCAGCACCACTGCGGCGTCGACAACGTCCAGAACGAGATCAACCTGGCGCTGATCACGGGCAACGTCGGTCGCCCCGGCACGGGCGTGAACCCGCTGCGCGGCCAGAACAACGTCCAGGGCACCTCCGACGTCGGCGCGATGCCGAACGTCCTCCCGGGCTACCAGCTCGTCGACGACGACGAGGCCCGCGAGAGCGTCGAGGACGTGTGGGGCTTCGAGGTCCCCGACGAGCCCGGCCTGACGAACGTCGAGATCTCCCACCGCGCGGGCGACTCCATCAAGGGGCTGTACATCATGGGCGAGAACCCCATCATGTCCGAGCCCGACGCCAACCGCGTGGCCGAGCGGATCGCCGACCTGGAGTTCCTGGTCGTCCAGGACATCTTCCTGACCGAGACCGCCGAGTACGCCGACGTCGTCCTGCCGGCCACCTCCTGGGCCGAGCGCGGCGGCACCGTCACCAACACCGACCGCCGCGTCCAGCTCATGCGCCCGGTCGGGAAGGTCCACGAGAACACCAAACACGACCTCGAGATCGTCAGCGAGGTCGGTCGCCGGCTGTTCGGCGACGGGAGCTTCGACTTCGAGACCCCCGAGGAGGTCTTCGAGGAGCTCCGTGAGGTCTGTCCCATCTACCACGGGATGACCTACGACGCCCTCGGCGAGGAGGGGCTGCACTGGCCGTGTCTCGAGCCCGGTGACGAGGGCGACCAGTACCTCTACGCCGACAGCTTCGACACCGAGAGCGGCCTGGGCCACGTCGAGGGCGTGCGCCACCAGCCGCCCGCGGAGGTCCCCGACGAGGAGTACCCGCTCATCCTCACCACCGCCCGGCTCGAGGAGCACTACAACACCGGCACGATGAGCCGCCGGTCGCCGACGCTCAACCGCCAGCACCCCGAGAACTTCGTGGACGTCCACCCGAACGACGCCGACCGCTACGGCATCGAGGACGGCGACTACGTGACCGTCAAGTCCCGCCGCGGCGAGATCACGGTCAAGGCCCAGGTCACCGAGGACATCAAGGAGGGGGTCATCTGGACCACGCCGCACTTCGCGGCCGCCTCCGGCAACAAGCTGACCAACGACGTGCTCGACGAGCGCGCGAAGATCCCCGAGTACAAGGCCGCCGCCGCTGAGATCGAGGTCGACGTCGAGGCGAGCGACGCCGAGCCCGCCGACGACTGATCGACGTGTCGGCGTGGCCTCACTCGGTCACGCCGTAGACGCCCCGTACGAGTACTCGTTTTCACGACCTGTTTCGAACCCCTTCGGGACCGTTTCGAACCCCGCCCGGTAGCGAGCCACGGCACGGACGCCGGGCTGGCGGGCGTGGGAAAGAGAGACCGAAACCGCAGGAGAGAGTTATTCGATGTGGCCTTCGTCGCGGAGCTGGTCGGCGTCCTGGTCGGAGTAGCGCCACTCGATGTTGGCCTTCTCGTCCTGCCAGTCCCACGGTTCCACGAGGACGACGTCGCCCTCGTTGATCCAGGTTCGGTACTTCATTCGGCCGGGGATCCGGCCCATGCGGTTCTTGCCGTCCTGACAGCGGACGCGGACGTGGTTACCGCCGTTGTGCTGTGTGACGACCGCGAACTGCTCGTCGCCGTGGGGCATCCGGAGGTTCCGGCGGCCCTGTTCTTCGCTCATACTCGGGGTACGCGCGGCAGACGGATAAGTGGACGGCGATTCGTGTTAACGAAGGACACGGTTGGTCGGCGAATGACACCGACGGTCGGCGGGCCGCGATTCGGAGGCAGTGGAAGACGACGCCGACGGATCGCCAGCCAGCGCGGACGGAACCATCGGCGGGGGCGGACGGAACCGTTTGCCTCTAGCGCGACCCGGCAGATTCCATTACCAGGGGCGGGTGAGACACGCCAAATCACACCACGAGAGCGGCGTGTGACACGGGGAACACGTCGGTTCCGCGGCTAACCGGGCAGATTTATACGTCGTCATCACCGTCATCTCTACAATGTCAGATACCGGGACGTCGGTCCGGTCGCTGGAAACAGCGCTCCCAGACCCAGTTGAGGCTGATAACGTCATCTACAACCCGTCGATGGCGCAGCTGCGGGAGTTCTCCGAACACCTCGAGACGACGACTGAGTTCGGTTCGCCCTCCTACGTGAGCGACCAGCGCTCGCGCTGCGCGGATCGGACCCAGAACGCGGTCGACCACGAGTTCGGCGACGAGGACTACGCGCACCTGGAGAGCGCCGTCGAGTTCGCCCAGACCACCGAGATGGTCTGTGTGGACCGCCAGATGGGCCGCCACCCGGACCACTCCTACGTCTGCCGCTACTACGTCCCCAGGGAGTACGGTCGCATCGCGCTCGCGTGGGCGAAGCTGTTCGAGCCCGTCGCCGACGACCGCGAGCCCGACTTCTACACGGTGCAGGTCCCCGACTGGGACGAGATCGCGATCCGCATCCTCCCCGAGGAGGGGTTCACCGCCGTCCTCGGCAGCGACTACACCGGCGAGGCCAAGAAGTCGTTCCTCCGGCTGTTCATGTTCCACGCCAAGCAGAAGGGGGGCCTCGGCCTCCACGCCGGCAGCAAGCGCGTCACGCTCCAGACCGACGCGGGCGACCTCGAGGACGTCGGCCAGGCCTTCCTCGGTCTCTCGGCGACCGGCAAGTCCACGCTGACGGCCCACGGCCTCTGGCTCGACGAGCCCGAGGAGGCGACGATGCTCCAGGACGACGTCTGCGCGCTGTTGCCCGACGGCACCGTCGCCGGCAGCGAGGGCAACGGCCTCTACGTCAAGACCATCGGCCTCGACGAGGAGGAACAGCCGGCCATCCACGACGCCGTCACCGACGAGTCGGCGGTCCTCGAGAACGTCGACGTCGACGAGGACGGCACCGTCGACTTCGACAGCGACAAGTACACGACCAACGGGCGGGCGATCATCCTGCGCGACCAGCTCTCCTCGGCGGGCGAGGACATCGACCTCGACCGGGTCGACCAGCTGTTCTTCATCACGCGCAACCCCATCATGCCCCCCGTCGCGCAGCTGAACCCCGACGAGGCCGCCGCGGCGTTCATGCTCGGCGAGTCCATCGAGACCAGCGCGGGCGACCCCTCGCGGGCGGGCGAGTCCATCCGCGTCGTCGGCACCAACCCCTTCATCATGGGCTCGAAGGGCGAGGAGGGCAACCGCTTCCGCGACCTGATGGCCGAACTCGACGTCGAGTGTTACATCCTCAACACCGGCTACCTCGGCGCGAAGAACAAGGACATCGGCGTCACCGAGTCGGTCACCATCCTGCGGGAGCTCGCCCGCGGGACGGTCGAGTGGAGCTACGACGAGGAGACCGGGATGACCGTCCCCACGACGGTCCCCGGCATCGACATCGACGAGTTCCACGTCCCGGAGCACGTCGAGGACTACGAGCGAAAGCGCGAGGAACTCGAGGAGGAGCGCCGCGCGTACCTCGAGGAGTTCGCCGACCTCGACGAGCGCATCCGCGACGCGACCTACTGAGCGCCGTCGCCTCCCTCCCCGAGCGTCCACCCTCTGCGGTTCTCACTTCTCGGCCCGTGCGGTTCTCAGTTCTCCGGCCCCCCGACCAGGTATCTGCGCTCGCGTTCACGACTCGGGGAGGAGGTCGCGAATGCGCTCGACGTAGGTCTCGCGGACGTTCCCGCGGGCGGCCACCTGGACGCGTTCGGAGCCGACGTCGGCGTCGGTGTGGCGCTCGATGTACTCGGAGACGGGCTTGTCCTCGAGGTCGTACTGGCCCACCAGCGTGGCGTCGTCGCCGAAGCGCTCGGCGGTCTCGGCGACAGCCGCGAGGTCGAGTTCGTGCTCGCGCAGGCGGGCCAGGTTGGGCGCGCGCGACACCCAGCGGTCGGCGCCGCCGACGCTGAAGGCCGCCCAGATGTCGGCCTCGAAGAAGGAGGTGGGGCCCTGGTCCTCGATGGCGCCGTCACTGCCGACGTGGAGGGCGTAGCCGCTGGTCTCCTCGGGGAGGCCGAACAGCTCCATGAGGTCCTGCCAGGCGCCCGGGATCGGCCGCAACACCCCAGTGACGGCGGCGTCGCGGACGTCGCCGTCGAAGCCGTCGTGCCACGCCGAGAAGCGGTCGCTGTCGACGAAGACGGGGATGGAGTTCCGGCCGATGCCCTCGTAGAGCCCGGCGTAGCGCACCCCGTTCTCCGGGGCGACCCGGATGAGGGGGTTGCCCGAACTGATGCTGACGAGGCCGTCGATGGTCCCCGGGTCCACGTCGGCGTCCGCCAGCGACTCCCGCAGGCGGAAGTGGCCCTCCTTGACCGCCCGCGGGGGCCCGAAGGTGACGGGTCCGTAGTCGGTGAGCGACCCCGCGACCGTGACGCGGTCGCCCTCCGCGAGGCGCCCGTCACGAAAGGCCGTCCAGAAGTCCAGGACGCTCTCGAAACGGGTGCCCTCCCCGTCGGTGCGGCCCCCCACGCGCTCGTGGACCAGCGTGCCGGCGTCGATGCCCAGGGAGACGACGCCGATGGCGAGCGAGATCGGTTCCATGGCTGTGACGTGGAGACCCTCGGACGGCGACCCCTAAAACGTATCCACTCGGGCGGTTCCGACCGGGAGCACCCCGGCGTGTCGACCTCTCGGCCCGGTCGTTATTCGTCGTCCCTGGGGTGGTCGGGCGCTTCGTCGCCCACGGCCGTCGAGTCGCCTTCGGGCGTCGAGTCGTCTCCAGGCGTCGAGCCGTCGTCTGACGCGACCGATTCGTCGAACGAGAACGCCTCCTCGTTCAGCTCCTCGCTCGCGTCAGACTCGCTCGACGCTTCGCCAGATTCGTTCGACGCTTCGCCAGACTCGTCCGTCTCGGCCCGCTCGCGCAGCGCCCGTTCGGCGCGCTCCAGCGCCTCCCGGGTCGCCGTCAGTTCGGCCAGCAGCTCGCCCATCGGGTCGTCGACGCCCGCGGGGGATTCGGCGCCGTCGTCGCGCCCGCCGCCGGCGGCGTACTCGGCGCTCAGGCGGGTGATCGTCTCCCGGACCGACCGGGCGTCCTCGATGGCCCCGAACGAGAGGTCGGTGCCGCCGCTCCCGGCGGTGCTGACGTCGATGCTGCCGTAGCCGAACTGCTTGCCCAGGAACGACTGGCGGTACTCGGTGTTCTGGATCTTGTCGAGGCCGACGCTCTCGATGGTGGTCGAGAGGATCCCCTTCTTCACGTACAGCGACTGGTTCGTGACGACGTAGTCGGTGTTGCGGACTCGCAGCACGGAGCCGAGGAGGACCAGCAGTCCCAGGCCGAACAGCGGGAGCAGGACGACGCCCCAGACGATCCCGGGGACCATGCTGACCCGGGCGGGGTGGCCGGCCCACTCGACGCGTTCGCCCTCGTCGAGCGAGAGCCACTCCAGGGCCAGATCCTCGGCCCGGGCGGGTTCGGCGTCGCTCATCGGCGGGCCACCTCCTCGATCCCGGTGGCGGCCTCGCGCATCCGGCGGGCCTCCTCGACGAGGCGCCGGGTCGTCTCCGGGTCGATCCGGGGACCCTCGACGGGGCGGTCCTCGCCGGTAGAGCCGACCGCGCTGATCCGCCGGCGGAGTTCGCTCCGGAGGCTGCCCGGGTCGTCGAGGTCCTCGATGCGCATCTCGACGCCGCTGCCGCCGGCGGTGGAGACGTCGACGGTGCCGTAGTCGAAGAGGTTGCCCAGCAGCCCCTTCGAGAGGGTCGTGCGCTGGATCTTCTCGACGCCGACGCGGTTGACCGTCTCGGAGAACACGCCGTCGCGCCGGTAGAGGTTCTCGGTCGTCAGCACGTAGTGGGTCCTGGTCACCCGGAGGTACGCCCAGCCGACCTGGGCCGCGCCGTAGAGGACCGCGAGCGCGCCGGCGACGGTCGCCATCCACGTCGGGGCGGTCCCGGACGCCGCCACGCCGCCGAGCACCACGAGCGCGACGACGACGAACGCGAGGGCGCCGGCCGCCGAACCGAGGACGCTCCGGACCCGCGGCTGGCCGGTCCAGACGATCTCCTCGCCGCTGTCGAGCGAGAGCCAGTCGTAGTCGGTCGCCATACGCCCCGCTGTGGCGGCCGGCTATTAAAAGGGAGCGTGAGCGTCGCCGTCAGCCCGTCGTGATTACCTCGACGACCGCCCGGTGGTCGAGGTCGGCGTCGGCGCCGATCTGGCGTCGCGAGCGGCAGTCGATGCCGTGGAGGAAGCCGTCGCCGATGTCGGTGTGGAGGTGGTAGGCGAAGTCCTCGGCGGTGGCGTCGCCGGGCAGCAGGAAACAGTCGCGGAAGGGGCCCTTGGTCCAGTCGCCGCTGGCCGAGCCGGGGAAGACCGCCTTCAGGCCGAGTTCGTCGAACAGCGCCGCCTCGAGGGCGCGCTGGACGCCCGTCCCGTCGTAGGCCGCGACGAACTCCCGGATCTGCTCGAGGCCCGCCGCCTGCTCCTCGGAGACGTCGCCGACGATCTCGAACTCGGCGTCGCCCTGGCGGTAGTCGACGACGCCGGCCTCGGCGGCCTTCTTGAGCGCCTTCTCGGCGTGGGCGCTCGCGGGGACGATCGTCAGGTGTTCGTAGTCGGGGTCGTTCGTGATCGCCTCGTAGTTCTCCTGGGCCGCGGGCGTGTCCATCTTGTTCGCGGCGATCACCATGGGCTTGGTCCGCTTGCGGATCTCCCGGGCCAGGGCGAGTTCGTCAGCCGCGTCCCAGGCTTCGGGGTCGAGGTCCAGCCCCAGCGAGAGGACGGTCTGCTTGATCTCGTCCTTGTTCGTCTTGAACGCGCTGAGCTGCTCGGCGAGCACGGACTCGACGGTGATCTCGTCGCCGGGGTTCGGGCCCTGGTGGGTCGAGCGGAACTTCTCGACGCCCTTCCGCAGGATGCCGAGGTACCACTGGTCGAGTTCCTCCTCGAGGAAGTCGATGTCCTCGCGGGGGTCGTGGCCCTCGGTGGGTTCGCCCTCGGCGTCGGTCGTGCCGGAGAAGTCGACGACGTGGACCAGCACGTCGGTCTCGTTGAGGTCCGAGAGGAACTGGTTGCCCAGCCCCTTGCCCTCGTGGGCGCCGGGGATGAGCCCGGCGACGTCGACGAGCTTCGTCGGGACGTAGCGCGTCTCGTCCTCGCAGAAGCCGACGCTGGGCTGGCACTCCTCGTCGAACTCGGGGGCGGCGCAGTCGACGCCGACGTAGGCTTCGCCGACGCTGGGGTCGATCGTCGTGAACGGGTAGGCCCCCTCGGGCACGTCGTTCATCGTCGCGGCGTTGAAGAACGTCGACTTGCCCACGGAGGGCTTGCCGACGAGACCGATCCGGTAGCTCATTGGCCCACCTGGGCGACTGACGGCTGAAAGGATTGCCATCCGGACGCCGTGTGCTGTTCGGTGGCGAGGTGCACGCGGGGGGAAGACGGTAGCACGGATCACGGGGAGACTATAGGCGATGGTCCCCACGAAGCGGTATGGAGTACACAAGCGCCCTCGACCGCGCCTTCGACGCCCTCCCCGACAGCCCCCAGCAGGCGGGGGAGCGACTCAGCGTGCCCGACCCGGTCGGCGAGACCGACGGTGCGTTCACCCGACTGACCAACCTCGACGCCATCGCGGACGCCCTCTCGCGGGACAGCGACCGCCTGTTCCGGTACATCCAGGCCGACCTCGGGACCAACGGCCAGTTCGAGGACGGCCGCGCCCGCTTCAACGGTTCGTTCACGGTCGCGGACTTCGACGCCGCCATCGACGGCTTCGTCGAGGAGTTCGTCACCTGCACAGAGTGCGGCCTGCCCGACACCTACCTCGTCCGCGAGGACGGCGTCGAGATGCTGCGCTGTGAGGCCTGCGGTGCGTTCCGCCCCGTCCAGAAGTCCTCGACGACCAGCACCTCCCGCCAGCCCACCCTCGAGGAGGGCCGGACCTACGAACTCGAGATCACCGGCACCGGTCGCAAGGGCGACGGCGTCGCCAACAAGGGCAAGTACACGATCTTCGTCTCGGGCGCCCGGGAGGGACAGACCGTGACGGCCTACATCAAGAACATCAGCGGCGACCTCGCGTTCGCGCGGCTGGCCTGAACGGCGGGTACCCCCTGCCGGCGTCTGACGAAGATTTAAGCGACTCTCCCGACCTGTAGTGGCTATGCCACCCGGGCGAGGGGCGCGGTTCTACCTGTGGGTCGCCGTCGGCGGCGCCTGGAGCCTGTTCCTCGGCACCGGACTTGCGTTCCTGGTCAGTCGACCGCTCGCGCGGATCGAGATCGGGGGCGCGCCCGGGAGTCCGACCACCCCGGTCGACGGCGCGCTGGCCTCGACCCTGGCCGGGATCGCCCACGGAGCCTACACGACGGGAGTGACGAGCATGGTCGTCGGCATCGCGGTGCTGCTGCTCGGCGTCCGACTGAGCCTGCGATCGGGACGAACGCCATGAATCGAGACACGCCACACGGCCGACCCACGCCATCGAGCCGACCACCGCGGGCGCAGCGACGGCCCCGCGCGGGAGGGTACTGACCGATGATCGAACGCGATCGTCGTCTGGGGGCGCTCCTCCGTGCTGTCGGCGCCACGAGCGCCGTCCTCGCGGGGACGCTCCTGCTGGGGATCGGGATCCACAGACTCGTCGTCTCGGTGGCCGGCCCGTCCGGAGCCGAGGGGACGAGTGCCCTCGCCGCGCTCACGGTCGGGGCGCTGCTCCCGCCGCTCTCGTTCGTGGCGCTGCGTCGCGGCCACGCGTCGCGAGCGGGCGCCCGGACGCTCGTGGGCGGGCTCGCCGTCGTCGGGACGAGCCTCGCCGCGCTCTGGCTGACGTCGCCCCCGCTCGACCCGCCGTCGGCGACGGCGGTCGGGATCGCCGTGACCTACGCCGTCGGGCTCGGACTGCTCGCCACGAGCCACCTCGCGGCGCTGCTGGTCCACGAGTTCACCGTGCCGGCGAGGGCCCGACCCTCGACGCCGAGCTACCGCCGGAGCGACGAGGAGTACCCGCTCCCCTCCGACGGCGGGACCGCCGGGGAGGAACTGACTTTCCCGCTGGATTCGGACCCCGACGACGGCGACGCGTCCTCGTCGCGTCCCGACGAACCGCCCTGAGCCGGGGCGTCGATGGCGGTGGAGTCGTGTCACGAGCCGCTGGCGCGGTCGGCGCCCCCGTGTGTGACTCCACCCCGCAATCGATGGACCTTTCTCCCCGTCAGCGAATGTGACAGTCGATGGAGCGATCGTGGTTCGCCCTCCCGCTCGGCGTCGCCGCGGGGCTGGGGACCGCCCTCTGGGCGCCGCTGCCGACGATGCAGGCGCGCATCCTCGGCATCACGCTGTTCTGCATTGCGCTGTGGATCACGAACCCGGTGCCGCCGTGGTTCACGGGGCTGCTCGGGGTCGGACTCATCGGGCTGGTCTTCTCGCCCGAACTGGCGCTGCAGGGGTTCGCCTCGCCCGCGACGTGGCTGATCGTCTTCGGGATGGTCATCGGGGAGGCGACCCAGCGCAGCGGCCTGGCCGGGGCGATGCAGTCGATCGCCCTCGACCGCGTCGCCCACGAGGGCGCGAGCGCGCGCTCGACCTACCGGCGGCTGCTGGTCGCGCTCAGCGTCGGCGGCCTGCTGTTCGCGCTGCTGCTGCCCTCGGCGCTCGTGCGCATCCTCATCCTCGCGCCGATCCTCACCGAGGTGGGCAAGGCCTTCGACTCCCGGGACGCCCGGCTGGGCCTGTTCTTCGCGCCGCTGTTCGCCACCTACTACGGCTCGGCGGGCATCCTCACGGCGAACCTGCCGAACATCGTCATCGTCGGCATCGTCCAGTCGCTGACGGGGACGGTCATCACCTGGACCGACTGGTTCCTCGCGCTGTTCCCGATCATGGGGCTCGGTCGAGTCGCGCTGATCGTCCTGGTCGTCTACGCGCTCTACCGCCCGGACCCCGACGCGACGGTGACGCTGCCTGAGAGACGGGACGCGATCAACCCGGACGCCCGCCGGATGTTCGGCTTCCTCCTGGTCGGGGTGGCCATCTGGGCGACCGACTTCGTCCACGGGCTGCACCCGCTGTTCGGCGCGCTCGTGGTCGCGGTCCTGGCGGTCCTCCCGCGCGTGGGGACGATGGACTTCGAGTCGGTCGGGGAGGTGGACTTCTCGATCGTCTTCTTCGTCGGCGCGGTGTTCGCCATCGCGGCGGGGCTCTCGAAGACGGGCTTCACCGACGTGGCCGCGAACGCGCTGCTGGGGCTGATCCCGGCGGACGCCTCGCTGCCGGTGACCCTGCTGGCGGTGTTCGGCGCGACGCTGGCGCTGGTGTTCGTCCTGGAGGGCGTGGCGGTCTCGTCGGTGCTGACGCCGGTGCTGGTCTCCTACGCCGCCGAGGCCGGCCTCCCCGTCGCCGCGGTCGCCTACACGGAGGCCATCGCGCTGGCGCACTACTTCTTCCCCTACCAGTCGATGGTGCTGGTGGTGATGCTCCGCCAGGAGCCCGTCGAACCGATCGAGGTCGTCCGGATGGCCTCGGTGCTCTCGATCGCCACGATCCTGGTGCTGCTGCCGCTGCAGGTCGGTTACTTCACGCTCATCTGAGCTACCTGCCGACCCGTCCCCGGATCGGCACCGCTTAGTGACCGTCTCACATCCACCCGCGTATGTCGAGCAGGCTGTCCGGGCTGTTCTCGGGCGAGGGGCTCCCCGAGCGCGACCCGCTACCGCGGTGGCTGGCGCCGCTGCCCGAACCGCTGGAGAACCTCGGGCTGAACCTCGCGGTCGTCGTCGCGGCGATCAACCTCGCGGGGACGGCCTTCGGCTTCTGGTACTACCGCGGGCAGTTCGGCTTCGAGCCGCTGGCGATGTGGCCGCTGGTGCCCGACAGCCCGCTGGCGACGCTGTTCGTCGCGCTGGCGCTGTTGGCGTGGTGGCGCGGGCGCCCCAGCGAGCACCTCAACGCCCTGGCCTTCTTCGGCAACCTGAAGCTCGGCCTCTGGACGCCGTTCGTCCTCCTGTACTTCCACGAGGGCTTCGTGGCCGCCAACCCGCTCCCGCTGTATCTCTTCCTGGTCTGCTCGCACCTGGCGATGGTCGTCCAGGCGTTCGTCCTGCACCGGATCTCGGGGTTCCCCGTCCGGGCGGTCGCCGTCGCCGTGGTCTGGTACGGCCTCAACGACCTCGTCGACTACTTCGTGCCGATCGTCGGCACGCCCCACCACACCTGGATCGTCGGCCAGACCGTCGAGAACGGGCTGATCCAGCACGTCCCCGCGATCCACCAGCCCGCCGCCGCCGTCGCTGTCCTCCTCACGCTGGCGGCGACGTTCCTGGCGCTGTCGACACGGATCCGGAAGCTCGAGAGGGGCGCGCTCCCCGTGGTCGGCGCCGGTCGGGAGTAGACCGGCCCTGGGCCGCCGTCGAGGCCGACCGCCGGTCGAGTCACGGCCAGGGTTAATCCGACCGGGACCGTACGGCCGGCGTGGCACTCTACGACCGCGTCGCCGACCTCCCCCTCCGCATCGAATCGACTGCCCGCACCCGCCGCGAGCGCGACACCTCCAGCGGGTTCCGCCGGGTCACCACCACCTTCGAACTGGCCGGCGACGGGCGGACGGGCCGCGGCGAGGACGTCACCTACGCCACCGCGGACCACGACGCCCTCGCCGAGGCGCCGCCGTTCGACGGGAGCCGCGCCGACGACGACGACGGGAGCCGCCCCGGCGACGACGCCGACCGCAGCGACGCCCCCGAACCGGTCGACCTCACCGGCGAGTTCACCGTCGACTCGTTCTCGACGTTCCTCGACGGCGTCGACCTCTTTCCGACCAAGCCCCCCGAGGAGGAGCGGTTCCGCCACTACCGCCGCTGGGCCGTCGAGAGCGCGGCCCTCGACCTGGCGCTGAAGCAGGCCGGCCAGAGCCTGGGCGAGGCCCTCGACCGCTCGTACGACCTCGTGCGATTCGTCGTCAGCACCCGCCTGCCCGACGGGGAACCGGACCGCGTGCAGGAGTTGCTGGCGGCCTACCCGGATCTGGAGCTGAAGCTCGACCCGACCGAGGAGTGGGACGAAGCGCTGATCGAGACCCTCGTCGAGACCGGCGCCGTCCGCATCCTCGACCTGAAGGGCCACTACGAGGGTACCGAGGTCGACACCGTGCCCGACCGGGACCTGTACGCCCGGCTGTTCGAGGCCTTCCCCGAGGCCGTCTTCGAGGACCCGGCGCTCACCGACGAGACCGACCCGATCGTTCGATCCCACGCCGAGCAGGTGTCCTGGGACGCCCCGATCACCGGGATCGAGAGCGTCGAGGCGCTCCCGTTCGCGCCCGAGTGGCTGAACGTGAAGCCCTCCCGGTTCGGCACCGTCGAGTCCGTGCTCGACACGCTGGC
Organism: Haloferacaceae archaeon; assembly: GCA_042216345.1. Taxonomy (GTDB): domain Archaea; phylum Halobacteriota; class Halobacteria; order Halobacteriales; family Haloferacaceae; genus JBDGUA01. The sequence continues at coordinate 717 of JBDGUA010000046.1, read as the reverse complement.
GTACTGCGAGCGCGAGGGGATCCGACGCTACGCCGGCGGGCAGTTCGAACTCGGCGTGGGGCGCGCGCAGGTGCAGGCGCTGGCGTCGCTGTTCTACCCCGACGCCCCGAACGACGTGGCCCCGCGCGAGTTCAACGAGCCCGAGGTGCGCGAGGGGTTGCCCACCAGCCCGCTGGACGCGCCCGCGGGCAAGCCCGGGTTCGGACCCTGAGACCAGGTTCCAATCCAGAGCCCTCCCGCGGCGACCGCTCCGACGGAGGGCAACTGGTTTAGGCGCGTGGGCGATACCCACTCGCGATGAGACGACGGACGGTCCTCCGGTCGGTGGGCGGCGCGTTCGCGGCCGCGGGCACGGGCGGCCTCGCGGGCTGTATGGCCATCGCCGACGACCGGCCGGTCGAGGACGCCCCCGAGGTGTCCGCCATCCACTTCCGCAACCTCCACGACGAGCCCCACGAGGTGGGCGTGCGGTTCGTGGCCGACTCGGAGACCCTCTACGCCCACACCGAGTCGCTGCCGGCCAGCGTCGACGACGACGTCCCGAGCGCGAGCGTGACGCCGGACGTGCCGGAGGCCAACTGGACGCTCCACGCCTCGCTCGCCGGCTCCGAGGAGGAGCGGTCGATCTGGCAGGCCCGGATCGAGTACCCCATCGCCGAGGTGCTCTGATGGTATGAAAGCCTGCTAAGTCCCCGGAGTGCATGGAGTACGAACGGG
>JBDGUA010000016.1:0-18879 GCA_042216345.1 Haloferacaceae archaeon | reverse complement strand
CGAGTTCGACAGAAGTTGAGTGGCTGGGGAGGTCTGCGCCGCGACGTTGCCCGGCCGAGAGCCGAGCGCCGCGTGGATGGGCCGACACGGATTTGAACCGTGGACCTCCCGGTTATCAGCCGAGCGCTCAACCTGACTGAGCTATCGGCCCGTTCGGCGCAATAAACACTTACTCGGTTTGCTGTTTAAGGGTTTCCTTTTCTCGTACCCCTTACGTCTCTCGATCTGCGTCGTCGAAGCGGTAGTCGTCGGGGTCGACGTCGACCGGGTCGTCGCCCCCGTCGCCGCCGGCAGCGCCGTCGACGCCGCCCGAGCCTCCCGGACCGCCCGGCCCGCCGAAGCCGCCGGTGGTCCCCGAGGCGGCCCCGCCGTCGGGTCCGGGGAACCCGCCGACCCAGACGTTGCCCGAGGCGAAGCCGCCGGTCTTGCGCTCGATGTAGGGCTTGATGCCCAGGCGCTTCAGCGCCTCCCGAATCGGATAGCGCGTCAGCGGGATCGCCAGCGAGAAGCCCACCACGTCCGTGACCAGCCCCGGCGTGAGCAGGAACGCCCCCGCGGCGATGAGCAGCGCGCCGTCGAGCAGTTCGTCGGTCGGCAGGTCGCCCTCGGCGAGGCGACGCTGGATCTTCCGGAGCGTGTGGCGCCCCTCGGCCCGCACCAGGAGCGTCCCCACGAGCGCCGTCAGCACCACCAGCGCGACGGTGACCTGCCAGCCCACCGCGTCCGCGACGACGACCAGGAAGAGGGCGTCGGACAGGGGAATCAACAGCAGCAGCGCGATGATCCAGCGCGTTCGCATCGGTCACATCTATCGGGCCGGGACTGATAGCCCTTTTGTCGGCGGCGGGCGGGTCGCCACGCGCGCTCGCAGTCCGCGGTCGGGGGCCGCCGGGTCGGCGCCGTCGCTCCGGGGGTTTATGGGGGAGGACGCGGCCAGACCGGCCCATGTCGTGAGTACGGCCACGGGGCGGTTCGCGGGTGCGCGACACGCCGTCCCGTGGAGCAGTCGTGTCGCCTGTTCGCCACCCGATTCGACCCCGGCCGCCGGGGTGGGCGTCGCCGCCCCTGTCTCCCGTTCGGCGGCGTTAAGTGACTACCCACCCAACCACGAGGTATGCCCGAAGAAACCGATCTCGAGGAACTCCGACGCGGGACCGACCTCGTCAAGCGCGGGTTCGCCCGCATGCAGCAAGGCGGCGTCATCATGGACGTGGTGACGCCCGAGCAGGCGAAGATCGCCGAGGAGTGCGGCGCGGTGGCGGTGATGGCCCTCGAGGCCGTCCCCGCGGACATCCGCAAGCGCGGGGGCGTCGCCCGGATGGCCGACCCCGCGGACGTGCGCGAGATCATCGAGTCCGTCTCCATCCCCGTCATGGGGAAGGCCCGGATCGGCCACCGCACGGAGGCCCAGATCCTCGAGGCCATCGGCGTCGACATGGTCGACGAGTCGGAGGTGCTCACCCCCGCCGACGAGACGTACCACATCGACAAGCGCGACTTCACCGCCCCGTTCGTCTGCGGCGCCCGCAACCTCGGCGAGGCGCTCCGCCGGATCGACGAGGGCGCGGCGATGATCCGCACCAAGGGCGAGGCCGGCACCGGCGACGTCAACCAGGCCGTCTACCACCAGCGGACCATCAAGGGACAGATCCGGAAACTCGAGGGCATGAAACACGAGGAGCGCGAGATGTGGGCCCGCGAGCACGAAGCGCCCGCGGAACTCGTCCACGAGACCGCCGAGATGGGTCGGCTCCCGGTCGTCAACTTCGCCGCCGGCGGGATCGCCACCCCCGCCGACGCCGCCCTCATGATGTACCACGAGTGCGACGGCATCTTCGTGGGCTCGGGCATCTTCGGCGCCGAGGACCCCGAGTCGATGGGCACCGCCATCGTCGAGGCGGTCAACAACTGGGACGACCCCGAGCGACTGGCCGAGATCTCCTCGAACATCGGCGCGGGCATGAAGGGCGACGCGAACGTCGACCTGCCCGAAGAGGAGAAGCTCCAGCACCGCGGCAACTAACGGGGAACGGTCGGCTCCCGCGGAAACGGTCGGCTCTAGCCTGTTTTCGCACGGTTGTGGAACGTCCACTGTCTGTCGACCGTCGTCGACGTCACTGAACCGTAGAACGGTCGTCGACGAAGCCGAATCGGGACCCGGCAGTCGCTCCGATCTAGAACAGTTCCGCGCCCGGCCCGATCCGCGTCTGGTAGGCCCGTGCGTCGACGCCGGCGTCCGAGAACGCCTCCAGCATCGCCGTCGCGACGGCGCGCCGGTCGGACTCGTAACAGGCCGCCAGGACGCCCGGGCCGGCGCCGCTGACGGTGACGCCGGTCGCGCCCGCCTCGAGCGCGCCCTCACGCACCCCCTCGTAGCCGGTGATGAGCTCCGCCCGGGCCGGCGTGACGATGCGGTCGTGCATCCCCTCGCCGACGAGGGCGGGGTCGCTCCGACACATCCCCGTCGCCAGCGTGGCCGCACAGCCGACCGTGTGGACCACGTCGTCCATCGACGCCGACTCGGGCACCACCTTCCGGGCGTCCCTGGTCGAGACGGCGATCTCGGGGAGGCAGGCCACCAGCGGGATGTCGGCGTCGACGCTGGTCACCTCGCCGTCGCTGGCGATGGTGAACCCCCCGAGCAGCGCGGGGGCGACGTTGTCGACGTGGGCCTCGCCGGAGACGACCGCCTCCCCCTCGCCGGCGATGGGGACCAGCTCCGCCCGCGAGAGCCCGCGGTCGTACAGTTCGTTGAGCGCGAGCGCCGCCCCCGCCGCGCTCGCCGCCGACGACCCCAGCCCCGAGGAGGGGCGCACCCCCTTGTCGATCTCGATGTGGGCGGGCGCCTCCAGCGCCTCGGCGACGGCGCCGACGGTGTTCTTCTCGGGGTCCTCCGGAATGTACTGGCTGCCCGCGCCGGTGACCTCGATGGTCGTCCGGTCGGCCTTCTCGACGCGGACCACGTCCGCCGGACGGTCGAGGGCGACGCCGAACACGTCGAAACCGCTCCCGAGGTTGGCGCTGGTTGCGGGTGCCCTCACCGTGATCATGGCGCGAGATAGCGGGAGTCGAGCCAAAAAGGTGCCGGAGCGCGCTCGCCCGGCCTCCGGGCGCCCGTTTTCGGGGACGGGGACTCCCGCGATCAGTGCGGTCCCGTGTCGGAAGCCCCCGCGATCAGCGCGGTCCGGTGACGGAAGCCCCCGCGATCAGCGCGGTCCGGTGACGGAAGCCCCCGCGATCAGCGCGGTCCTGTTTCGGACGACTCTCCGACCGGCACGCCCCTCCGACCGGGAGGACCCGTCGGATCGGGAGTAACGCCTTTCCCTTTCGGCGCGAAAACGTGTGTGACTACGTTCCGCGCCCACGGTCCGCGCGACCGGGCCGGACGTCGCCCGAACCCATGACAGCCATCGACGACACCACCTGGAGCGTGCCACGGACGGAGGTAATGCGAGCGGCCCGCCGGTTCCTCGCGGAGGGACGACGGGGGGTCCTGGCGACCATCGTCGCCGTCGAGGGGAGCGCCTACCGCCGCCCCGGCGCCAAGATGCTCATCCCCGAGGGCGGCGAGGGGATCGGCCACATCACCGCGGGCTGCCTGGAGGACGAGGTCCAGGAGATCGCCGCCGAGGTGCTGGCGGCCGGCGAGCCCCGCCTGGAGACCTACGACCTGATGCAGGACGACGAGGACGTCTGGGGGCTCGGCGTCGGCTGCAACGGCGTGATCGACATCCTCCTGGAGCCGCTCGACGACTCCTACGCCCCGGCGATCGAGGCCTACGACGCCGGCGGCCGGGTGGGGGTCCTGACGGTCCTCGGCGGCGACGGCGCCGACGCGCTGGGCGTCCCCCAGGGGACCCGCGCCTACTACCACCCGGACGCGGCCGCCGGCGACGCCGAACCGGACACCGTCTCGGGCGACGCAGACTTCCCCGACGAGGTCGCCGACGCGCTCCGCGACGCCGCGTCGAGGCTGGCCGAGCGCGGCCAGGCCGACACCCTGACCGTCGAGACCGACGCCGGCGAGGTCCGGGTGTTCGTCGACGGCGTCCGGGCGCCCCCGTCCCTCGTCGTCTGCGGGTCGGGCCACGACGTCGGGCCGATGGTCGAACTCGGCTCCCGGAACGACTTCCGCGTGACCGTCGTCGGCTTCCGGGGCGCCGTCGACCTCGAGGAGCGCTTCCCCGAAGCGGCCCACACGGTGACGACCTCGCCGGGGCGGCTGCGCGAGGACCTCTCGTTCGACGACAACACCTACGCGGTGGTGGCGACGCACAACTTCGTCGACGACCGCCTCGCGGTCGACGAACTCCTCCGGACCGACGTCCCCTACGTGGGCGTGATGGGCCCGCGCGACCGCTTCGAGGAGATGCTGGCCGAGTTCCGCGGGGAGGACCGGTCGTTCGCCCCCGGGGAACTCGACCGGGTCTACACCCCAATCGGGCTCAATCTGGGCGGCGGCGAGCCCTACCAGATCGCCACCAGCATCGTCTCGGAGGTGCTGGCGGTCCACAACGACCGCGACCCCGGCCACCTCCGCGATCGGGAGGGCCCCATCCACGAGCGCGTCGAGCCCACGCAGTGAGCCGATCGGGCCGCGCGAGTCCGGGAACGGGCCGCACACCTTAACAGGTGCGTCCCCGAACTCGTCCCATGGATCGCGACACCGCCGAGCCCTCCGTCGAGGAGCTCCCGGGGCCGAAGGCGCGTGAGTGGGTCGAGTACCACCACGAACACGCCGCCCCGAGCACGTACGTCTTCGAGTTCGTCTGGGACCACTCCGCGCCCGCCGCGGGGCCGTTCTGTACCGACGTCGACGGGAACGTCCTGCTCGATTTCACCAGCCACGTCGCCGCCGCGCCGCTGGGGTACAACAACCCCGAACTGCTCGACCGCATGTCGGCGTTCGACCTGGTCGACCCGCTGAAGATCGCCGGCCAGGACTTCTACGTCTCCGACGGCAACCCCCCCGGCGAGGCCGATCTCCCGGGGCCCGCGGACCTGATGGACCGCCTGACGGACCTGACGGACCACTACGGGCTGGACACGGTCTTCCTCTCGAACTCCGGCGCCGAGGCCGTCGAGAACGCGGTCAAGATCAGCTACGACGCCAGCGGCGGCGACAAGTGGGGGATCACCTTCGAGGGCGCCTTCCACGGGCGGACCCTCGGCGCGCTCTCGCTCAACCGCTCGAAGCCGATCCACCGTCGCGCGTTCCCCGAGATCGCCGGCATCCACGACATGCCGTTCTGCCGCGACCGCACCTGCGACCCGACGACCTGCGACTGCGGGTTCTTCCACGGGAACCGCGACGGCGACGCGACGACCTCCCGGCTCCGGGAGAAGCTCCACCCCGTCCGCGGCAACGTCGACCCCGCGGACGTCTCCTACGTCATCCTCGAGCCGATCCAGGGCGAGGGCGGCTACCACGTCCCCAGCGAGGCGTTCATGGACGAGGTGGCCGCGCTCGTCGAGGAGTACGACATCACCCTCGTCGCCGACGAGATCCAGTCGGGGCTCGGGCGCACCGGCGAGTGGTGGGGGGCCGACCACTACGCCATCGAACCGGACGTGATCGCCTCGGCGAAGGCCCTGCGGGTCGGCGCAACCATCGCCGGCGAGGTCTTCCCCGACGAGGAGGGGCGGCTCTCCTCGACGTGGGGGGCCGGCGACCTCGTCGCCTCGGCGGCGGGGACGCTCACGCTCGACGTCATCGAGGACGAGGACCTGCTGGACAACGCCGTCGTCCGCGGCCGGCAGTTCCAGGAGATCCTCCGCGACGCCGACCCCGACGGCGTCACCGACGTGCGCGGGAAGGGCCTGATGCTCGGCGTCGAACTGGCCGACAAGGCGCGCCGCGACGCGGTCCACGAGGCGGCCTTCGAGCGGGGCCTGCTCCTGCTGCGCGCCGGCCACCGGACCGTCCGCGTGCTGCCGCCGCTGGACGTCCGCGAGCGCGAGATCGACATGGGTGCGGAGCTGCTGCTCGACGCGATCGAGGCGACGGCGTGAGCGTAGGGGCGACGGCCTGACGCCCGTGCAGCGGGGCACCGCCGCGACCGCCCGAGTTCGACCCTGCCGAGTCGGGTCGGCTTACCGCGGGCGGGTCGGCTCGCCCTCGACGTAGCGGAACATCGTGCCCGCGCGGTCGGCGCACTCGGCGTCGCTCTCGGAGTCGCCGACGAACAGCGTCTCGGCCGGATCGACGTCCAGCGCCTCGCAGACGGTCCACAGCGGCTCCGGATCGGGCTTGCGCGTCGCCACCGAGTCTCTGCCCACGACGGCGCCGACGTGGGCAGCGAGGTCCTGCTCGGCGAGGGCGATCCGGCAGGCCCGCTCGGAGTTGAGCGAGCAGACGCCGACGGGCACGCCCTCGCTGCCGACAACGTCGGCGGCGGGCAGGCGGATCGACTCGCGGGCGCCGTCCCGCTCGCGCTCGGCGATGAGCGCCTCGAACTCCTCGCGCAGGCCGTGCTCGACGGCCACGTCGTAGCGCGACCAGACGTCGCCGCCGGGGTCCCGGAGGCCGGCGGCCTCGAGTCGCTCGCCCAGTTCCCGCTCGAGGCGCTGCCAGTCGACCAGCAGGCGCACGAGCGTCCCGTCCAGGTCGTAGACGACCGCCGCCGGGTCGTGGTCGCCGACCGGATGGACCTGCTCGAGTCCGTCGGTGTCGGCCAGCGCGGCGAGGAACGCCGCGTCGCCCACGACGCCGAACTCGGCGTTCGCTGCGTCGTCAGTCATCGACGGGTGTTGGCGCCAGAGGCGGAAAGCCCCGTCGGGACGCCGCGACCCATGGCGGCCAGGCGCGGCGACGGACCGTGGTCCAGACTGGTGGCGCTCCCGGGAGCCGGACTCGTGGCGGATCCGGGGGTCTGACTCGTGGCGCTCCCGTGTGACGACATTTCGAAGTTGTACGCCCCCAGATCGGTCGCCCACACGCGGTCCGAGGGCGGGTCCCCGACGGGCGAATCCGTCGGGAACCATTTTACGTTACGCCGCGAAGGAGTACGTATGACACGCGCGGCCATCGCAGTCGTTTCGCTGCTCGTTCTCTCACTGCTCGCCCCCGCGGGTGCCGTGGCGGCGGAGACGGGCGACCCGGTGACGCTCACCATCTCCGTGGTGGACCAGTCCGGGGCCCCGGTCGGGGACGCCGAGCTGACCGCCACCTGGGAGAACGGATCGACGACGGAGACGACCGCGAGCAACGGCAAGGCCTTCGTCGACGTGCCGAAGGACGCGACGGTCGAGATCACCATCTCGCACCCGGAGTACATCCGTAACCACGCCTACGTCGTCGAGAACGCCACCGAACGCGACGTCGAGGTCGCCGTCTCGCGGCGCGGCGAACTCCGCGTCGTCGTCGACGACGCGAACGGCGCCGTCGCCGACGCGCGGGTGATCCTGCGCATGGACGGGCGCATCGCGGTCTCCGGCACGACAGACGGGGACGGCGTCTACGAGTCCGGCGACGTCGAACGCGGCGACTACACGGTCTCGGTGGTCAAGCCGGGCTACTTCCGGAACACCACGTCGGTGACCGTCGACGACTCCGCCCGGACGCGCCTGCTGATCGAGCGTGGCTCAGTCACGCTCACCGTCGTCGTGCGCGACCCGCACTTCTCGCCCGCGAAACCCGTCGGCGGCGCCACGGTCGCCATCGATTCCGTCGGCCAGTTCACGACGCTCCCGGAGGGGAAAGCCAGCGTCAGCGTGCCCGTCAACACGGACCTCTCGATCGAGGTGACGAAGGAGGGCTACGAGGAGGTCTCCCACGACGTCAGCGTCCGCGAGTCCGACCACCGGGAGAACGTCTCGCTGAGCCGCGTCCCCTCGATCTCGATCGAACCGGTCAACCGCCGGGTCGTCGCGGGCGAGAAGGTCGTCGTCGCGGTGACCGACGAGTACGGGACGCCGGTCGAGGGCGCGACGGTCACGCTCGACGGCGATTCCGTCGGCGAGACGGACGGGAACGGGCAACTGGGCGTCGCCGTCGAGGAGACCGGCGACCACACGCTGGTCGCCCGGGCGAGCGGCCTCCGCTCGGAGGGCGTGACCGTGACGGCCATCGCCGCCGACGGCGAGACGGCCACGCCGACCTCGACGCCGACCGACTCTTCGACGGACACCCCGACCAGTACGGGGGTCGGCGGACCGGGATTCACGCCCGCGACGGCGCTGCTCGCGCTCGTTCTAGCGGCGCTGGCCGTGGCGTTCGTGCGCCGCAGGTAAGCGTCGTTGCGCTCGTCGGTGCACGTGACCGCCGTCCGGCTCGCGCGCCGACGGTGCCTTCGGAGAAGTCGCCTTACTCGTCGATCAGGTCCACGCCGAGTCGTTCCTGGAGTTTCTCGACGACCGACCCGCCGACGTTCGCGCGGGCGGCCCGGCCCTGCTCGACCGCCAGCAGGTCGTCCTCGTCGATCTCCAGTTCGGCCGCGAGCTCCTCGAGCTGGAGCCCCTCGTCCTGGCGGGCCTGCTCGGCGCGCTCGCCGTAGCCGGAGACGAGGTACGGGAGGCGGTCCTTCTCGTAGTTGGTGCCGTGCTCCTCCCAGTGTTTGGCGTCGCCCTTCTGGGCGTCGTGCATCCGGGCGGCCGACTGGACCGCCCGCTTCTTGCGGCTCTGCTCGCTGTCGTCGCGCTGGCGGCTCTGGCCCTCGCGCTTGCGCTCCGTGTGGCGGTTCTCGCCGTGGGGGGCGCAGTCGCTGCAGACGAGGAGATTCGCGCCGGCGACGTTCGCACGGCGCAGCTTCGACGACTCGGAGCCGCAGAGCTCGCAGCTCCCGCCGTCGTCGCCGCCGCCGGCGCTCCCGGTGGAGTATTTGGCCATGCGGAAATTTACCGTTCCAGGGCTTTAAATTCGTCTCTCGTCGCGAGGTTCGGGCGGTTCGACGGTCGCCGCACCGCCGGCTCGGCGTCGGCGGGAGCGCTGACCCGACGGTGTGGGCGGCCCCACGGCTCGGGGGCGTGACGTTCCGAAGGATTATGCGTGGGTGATGTCCCGAGGGGCATCACCAGCACCATCCGGCGGCGCGAACCGCCGTGCGATGCGTGGGACCGGATTCGAACCGGCGGACCTCTACAGGACAGCGCCCTCAACGCTGCGCCGTTGGCCTGGCTTGGCTACCCACGCTCGCTGACTGCATTCTGTCTTATCCTGTACGGACTAAAAGCGCTTTCCTTTCCGTGCCGTCCCTGTCGGGCGGTCACACCCGATCCCGGCGACGGAACGGGTACGGTTTTGGGGCCGCGGCGACTACGCTCCGACCATGTCTTCCCTCCGTGCCTTCGCCCGCGATCACGTCCCGGGCCTGACCGCGGTGCTCGCGACGGCGTCGCTCGCGCTCGTCTTCGGCGCCGTCGGCGGGGCCGTCCCCGCGGGGGCGCTGCCGCACGCGCCCGCGGCGGTCCTCGCGGCCATCCCGCACGTCAACGCCGTCCTCAGCACCGTCGCGCTGGCGACGACCCTCCTCGGCTGGCGGGCGATCCGACGCAGGCGCGCGGTCGCACGCCACCGGGCGCTGATGCTCACCTCCGCGGTCCTGTTCGCGCTGTTTCTCGTGCTCTACCTCTACAAGGTGGCCCTCGAGGGGCCGACCGACTTCGCCGGCCCCGGGGCGGTCTACACCTTCGTCTACCTCCCGGTGCTGGCGGTCCACATGCTGTTCGCCATCGTCTGCATCCCCCTGCTGTACTACGTGTTGCTGCTCGCCGGGACCCACTCGGTGGCGGAACTCCCCCGGACGAACCACCCGCGGGTGGGCCGGGTCGCCGCCGCGCTGTGGTCGGTCTCGTTCGCCCTCGGCGACGTGGTCTACCTGCTGCTGTACGTGGTCTACTGAGGGGCCGTCGCGGGATCGAACAGCGCTGGATCGAGAAGCAGGTGGCGGGAGTCGGGAGCGTCTCGGTACGGGAGTCCGGAACGCCTCAGTCCATGTACAGCGAGTAGACGATCACGGCGAACCCCACGAGGGTGAGCGAACTGCTCAGCAGCACCCCCGCGGCGATGCCGAACGGCGACAGCACGTCGACGATGCCGCCGAGGAACGTCCCGACGGTGATGATCGCGAAGCCGATCGACAGCGCGCGCAGCGGCGCCGACCCGGTCCGCTGGAAGGCCCGGTACGAGCGGTAGGAGATGAGCCCCCCGAGCACCAGGGTGAGGGTCTTCACCACCGCGACGGCGGTCTCGACGGGGAGGGTCATTCGCCGCGCACCTCCTCCCACATCGAGGCGAGCCGCTCCTCGGGCGTCTCCGCCGGCCGGTCGATGGTGACCTCGAGGCTGCGGTCCTCGGCGAGTTCGACCGTGACGCGTTCGAAGCCGACCCGGTAGGTCGTCGCGTGGTGGCCGTCGGCCCGTATCTCCGTTCCTTCCGTGAGTAGCGATGCCTCCGAGAGCAGTTCGAGTTTCCTGTACACTGTCGACATGGGGATGTCACACTCCTCGCCCACCTGCGCGGCGGTCTTCGGCTCGTCGAGCTGGCGAACGATGGTCCGACAGTCGGGGTCGTCGAGCGCGTCGAGGACCGACTGGATGTCGGGCTCGTCCCCGTCGCTCGCGACGCCAGCCATGGGCGGTCGTTGGGGCCCCCGGACATAGCCACTTACCGTCGTTCCCAGGGAGTGGGAACGGGGGCGACAGGGGTTCCCAGCCCCCGAGAACGCAAAACACAGACGCGATGCCGAGCGACTCGCCCACGCTGGGCTGGGTGTCGAGATGGGAGCTCGGACGCGAACCGCGAAAACCTGCGGACGAAAAAGTGGGACAGACTGGGTGGGGTCGACTGCAGGGCCGGCCTACTCGACGACGATCACCCCCTTCATCCCCATCGTCCGGTGGGGCATGCAGTAGTACTCGACCGTGCCCGCGTCGTCGAACGTCTGTTCGAAGGTCGCTCCGGCGGCCCCGTAGAGCTCGCTCTCGAAGCTCTCGTCTTCGGCGACGACGTCGTGCGTGCCGCCCTTGCCGGTCCACTCCCAGGTGACGGTCGTGCCGGTCGAGACCCGCACCGCCGCGGGCTCGAAGCCGTAGTTGCCGCCGTTGGCCCTGGCGCCGACCCGGACCGTCACCGCGTCGGATCCGGTCCGGTCGACGACGCCGTCGTAGTTCCCGACGTCGGCCATCCAGCCGTCGAAGGACCGCTTGTTCCCGCCGCCGGACGCGTCGGTGCCGGAGCCACCACCCGACGTGGGTTCGGGACTCGTGGCGCCACCGGTGCAGCCGGCCAGCGCGACCGGGATCGTCGCTGCACTCGCGCGCAGTAGCGTCCGTCGGGTGGGTGTCGGCTCGGTCATGGTGCAGGTGGTCCTACGGCGCCGTCAGAAAAGGCGTCGTCTCTGATTCCAAGGAGCTGGGAGTCGGCTCGCGGCGGTTCGTCCCGGTGGGTCCGTCCCGGCCGCGGCGACTCAGTCGTCCGCGGGGGTACCGACGGCCGGTCGCTCGACGTCGCGGTCGGTCGCCTCGCCGTCGATGTCGTAGGGGTACTCGCCGGTGACGCAGCCCAGACAGAGGTCCCCGCGTTCGGACTCGAGGGCGTCGGCGACCGCGTCGATCGAGAGGTACGCCAGGCTGTCGGCGCCGATCTCCTCGCGGATCTCCGCGACCGACTGGTCGCCCGCGATCAGCTCCTCGCGGGTCGCCATGTCGATCCCCATGTAGCAGGGGGCGACGATCGGGGGCGCGCCGATGCGGACGTGGACCTCCTCGGCGCCAGCGTCCCGCAGCAGGTCGACCAGCTGTCGGGAGGTCGTGCCCCGAACGATGCTGTCGTCGATCAGCGTCACCGACCGCCCCTCGACGACGTCCCGGATGGGGTTGAGCTTCAGCCGGACCGCCCGCTCGCGCTCCTCCTGGGTCGGCATGATGAAGGTGCGCCCGACGTAGCGGTTCTTCATCAGCCCCTCGGCGAACTCGATCCCGGTGCCGTCGGTGCCTGCCGACCCGCCGTCGGCCCCGGACCCCCCGTCGCCCTCGGACACGCCGTCGGCGTCCGCCTCCGACGCGAGGGCCCCGCCGGTCCCGCCGGGGACGCCGTCGTTGGCGGCCTCGGCGTAGCCGGAGGCGAACGCGCGCCCCGAGTCGGGCACCGGCATCACCACGTCGGAGTCGACGCCGCTCTCGGCCCACAGCGACCGTCCGAGTTCGCGGCGCACGTCGTAGACGAGGTGGTCGTCGAGCACCGAGTCCGGCCGGGCGAAGTAGACGTGTTCGAAGAAACAGTGGGCGGTCCGCTCGGCCTCGACGAGCTGGTAGGAGTCGAAGCCCGAGCCGTCGGACTCGAGGACGACCAGCTCGCCCGGTCGGACGTCGCGGACGAGTTCGCCGTCGAGGGTGTCGATGGCGGCGGACTCGGAGGCCAGCACGTAGCCGTCGTCGAGTTCGCCGATGCACAGCGGGCGGTTGCCCTGCGGATCGCGCACGCCCATGACCGTGTCGTCGTGCATGATCGTCAGCGAGTACGAGCCGTGGATGCGGTCCATCGTGCGCTTGACCGCCCGCACGAGGTCGGCCTCCAGCAGGTTGCGCGCGAGGTCGTGGGCGATCACTTCGGTGTCGCCGTCGGAGGTGAACGCGTGGCCCAGGCCGGCGAGTTCGTCCCGGAGGTCGTCGGCGTTGACGAGGTTGCCGTTGTGGCTCAGCCCGAGCGACCCCGACTTGAACGAGACGACGAACGGCTGTGCGCAGTTGCTGTCGACGCTGCCGGCCGTCGGGTACCGCACGTGGCCGATGCCGTCCGAGCCCTGCAGGCCCGCCAGGTCCTCGAGGTCGAACGCGTCGCCGACCAGCCCCATCTCGACGTGGTCGTGCTGCTGGAACCCGTCGTGGGTGACGATGCCCGCCGACTCCTGTCCGCGGTGCTGGAGCGCGTACAGGGAGTAGTACAGCGGGCGCGCGACGTCGCGCTCGGCCAGCGAGATGCCGACGACGCCGCACTTCTCTGTCATCCCCGTCCGCGGCTCCCCGCGACCCTGATCCATGTGTGGGGCTCTGACGCGGGAGCCTAAAAATCCTCTCGGTTGTGCCCTAACGACACCCTCTCCCCGACAGATGTATCCACGAACGTGTATGGTGGCCGCCCCGAGGTGTCTGCGAGCCGCCCCGAGGTGTATGGTGGCCGGCCCGACGTGTCTGCAAGCCGCCCCGACGTGTCTGCAAGCCGCCCCGACGCGTCTGCGAGCCGCCCCGACGTGTCTGCCGGCCGGCCACAGGGCCTCTCTGGGCGGGCGCCCGCCCGAGCGGCCGGCTCACGCCACCGCCAGGAGGCCCCAGAAGACGGCCATCCCCACGCCCACCGTCGCCAGCAGGCTGTCCGTGTACCAGGCGACGCCGACGGCGACGAGGCCCGCGACCAGTCGCGGATTCGACGCCGTGACCGCCAGCGTCCCGTCGGTGACCAGCAGACCCGGGACGACCAGGGCGCTGAGGATCGCCACGGGGAAGAACTCCAGCAGGCGCTCGACCGTGGGCGGGAACGAGCCGAAGTAGTCGATGCCGAGCAGGAACAGCGCCCGCAGGGCGTAGGTGGCGACGCCGACCGCCAGGATCACGGTCCAGATGGTGGCGCGCGGGAGCGGCGTCACGCCCCCACCCCCGGCGTCCGCGCGTCGAGGTAGGTCCCGACGCCGGCGCCGACGAGGGCGGCGACCAGGAGCCCGAGGTTGAACGGGAGGCCGACGGCCACCATCGAGACCGCGCCCGCGACCGTCGCCGCGAGCAGGCCCGGGCGGGACCGGATCTGCGAGACCAGCAGCGCGATGAACAGCAGCGGGACCATGAACGAGAGGTGGTACTGCTCGCCGAGCGCGCGCCCGAGCAGCGTGCCGGCCAGCGTCGCCGCGGTGAAGACCACGACCCAGGAGGCGCCGACGCCGAGGAAGTACCACCCCCGGTGGACCGCGTCGGCGTCGGCGTCGGCGAAGCGGGTGTCGGCGACGGCGTAGGTGATGTCGATCAGCGGGTAGGCGATCACCGCCCGCCAGCGCCAGGAGAGGTCCTCGACCTTCGGCGCGAGCGCCGCACTGAAGGTGACGTAGCGGACGTTGATCAGCAGGATCGTCGCGACCACGACGGGGGCGGTGGCGTCGTTCCCGAGCAGTTCGACGGCGACCAGCTGGGCGCGGGCCGCCACGGCCAGCAGCGAGAACGCCGTCGCCGACGCCGGGGTCAGCCCCACCCCGACGGCGGACGCGCCGAACAGCATCCCGATGGAGACGTTCGCCGGCTGGGCGGGCGCGACGTCGCGCACGCCGGCGAGCAACGAGGGGCGGTGCATGCTCTTGCCCCAGCCTCGTCGCATCGCCCTACATACCTGCCGCTACGGGGCGCAGCCTGCCGGTACCCGCGGACGCTCCTCGAGCCGGAGCCGTCGGGACGTGCTCGACGCTCGGGAGTCGAGCAGAGAGGAGAGCGAAGAGGGTCTAGTGGCGTTACTCGCCGGCTTTCGTCTGCCAGTTGTAGTCGCGTCGCTTGGCCGATTTGCCGAAGCCGCACGAGGCGCACTGCTTCTTCCGCACGTGGTAGGACTTCTCGCCGCAGCGGCGGCACTTCACGTGAGTCGTCTTGTTCTTCTTCCCCTGGCTAGGCGTACCTGCACCGGTCATGTCTTGATCGTGACGACGTTGTCGCCGCGTATAATGGTTGTGTCTCGGACCGTGTCGGCCACGGGCACGTCGAGCTCCTCGTCCAGGTCGACGTCGACCGGGTCCAGCACGAGGTTCATGTGCTGGTCGTAGCCGGCGAGGTGCCCGGCGTAGGTCTCACCGTCCTTGAGGTGGACGACGACTCTCTCGTCGAGCGCGTTCTCGAGCACGTCTAGTGGTCGGCCGCTCATGGAAGATAGCCGGACGGTCCGAGTATTAAGCGTACTGGCCTGGGCCGACGAACGGACCCGGGAGCGCTCCGGCCTCCGCCTCCGAGCGCCCCGGCGCCGTGGCGCCCGTACCGTCGACCCGAACCGGCGCCGCGTGAGCTCGGGCCGGACTCGCTCGGGCCGGACCCACGTAGTTTTTAACACGCGCCCGAGTACGACCGTGTAACAGGACCCGCGGGCAAATGCGGATCGACCGCATTGCGGGGTGTGCGACCGACGGACTGCAAGATGTCGGGGTCGACCGCCCCGTCTCAGGCTCGGGGTTTTGCGTGAGCACGCAGGCCGCCAGGAGGCGGCGGAGCGATGCGGTTTCGCCCCGCCGGCCGACCGCGCGGCGTTTCAATGCTCGGACCAACCATGGAAATCGAAATCGCAACCATCGGCGGATACGAGGCGGTCGGTCGTCAGATGACGGCCGTCCGCGCCGGCAACGACGTCGTCATCTTCGACATGGGTCTGAACCTCTCGCAGGTGCTGATCCACGACAACGTCGAAACCGAACAGATGCACAGTCTCGACCTGATCGACATGGGCGCCATCCCGGACGACCGGGTCATGAGCGACCTCGAGGGCGACGTGCAGGCCATCGTGCCCACGCACGGCCACCTCGACCACATCGGGGCCATCTCGAAGCTGGCCCACCGCTACGACGCCCCCGTCGTGGCGACGCCGTTCACGATCGAGCTGGTCAAACAGCAGATCGAGGGCGAGTCGAAGTTCAACGTCCAGAACGACCTGATCAAGATGAGCGCCGGCGAGACGATGCAGATCGACGACGCCGGCAACGTCGAACTGGAGTTCGTCAACGTCACCCACTCGATCATCGACGCGATCAACCCGGTGCTGCACACGCCCGAGGGCGCCGTCGTCTACGGGCTGGACAAGCGCCTGGACCACGACCCGGTCATCGGCGACCCGATCGACATGGACCGCTTCCGCGAGATCGGTCGCGAGGGCCAGGGCGTCCTCTGTTACATCGAGGACTGCACCAACGCCGGCGCGAAGGGCCGCACGGCCTCGGAGTCGGTCGCCCGTCGTCACCTCCAGGACGTGATGCACTCCATCGAGGACTACGACGGCGGCATCGTCGCGACGACGTTCAGCTCCCACATCGCCCGCGTCAGCTCGCTGATCGAGTTCGCCCGCGACATCGGCCGCGAACCCGTGCTGCTGGGCCGGTCGATGGAGAAGTACTCCGGGACCGCCGAACGCCTCGGCTTCGTCGACTTCCCCGGCGACCTGGGGATGTACGGCCACCGCAAGTCCGTCGACCGCGCGTTCAAGCGCATCATGAACGAGGGCAAGGAGAACTTCCTGCCCATCGTGACGGGCCACCAGGGCGAGCCCCGGGCGATGCTCACCCGCATGGGCCGCGGCGAGACCCCCTACGAGCTGGACAACGGCGACAAGGTCATCTTCTCGGCGCGGGTCATCCCGGAGCCCTCGAACGAGGGCAACCGCTACCAGTCCGAGAAGCTGCTGGGCATGCAGGGCGCGCGCATCTACGACGACATCCACGTCTCGGGCCACCTGCGCCAGGAGGGCCACTACCAGATGCTCGACGCCATCCAGCCCCGGCACGTCATCCCCGCCCACCAGAGCCTGAAGGGCTTCGCGCCGTACGTCGACCTCGCCGAGGGCGAGGGCTACTCCGCGGGCCGGGACCTGCACATCACGCGTAACGGCAACATGATCCAGCTGGTGGAGTGATGAGTACGGACGCGACGGAGGAGCGGGTGCTCGAGGCGATCCGCGAGCGGCGCGAGCTCGTCAACGAGGCGATCGACGAGGAGCTGCCGATGGCCGACCCCGAGCGGCTCTACGAGGCCTCGCGGTACCTGCTGCAGGCCGGCGGCAAGCGCCTCCGGCCCACGGTGGCGCTGCTGGCCGCCGAAGCGATCCTCGACGTCGGGCCCCTCTCGGCGGACTACCGATCGTTCCCGACCGTCTCCGGGGGGGAGATCGACCTCCTGCGGGCGGCGACGAGCATCGAGGTCATCCAGACGTTCACGCTGATCCACGACGACATCATGGACGAGGACGACCTCCGTCGCGGCGAGCCCGCGGTCCACAAGGCCTACGACACCGAGACGGCCATCCTGGCGGGCGACACGCTGTTCTCGAAGGCGTTCGAGTTCATGACCGACACCGGCGCGGCCCCCGAGGACGGCCTCGAGGCGACCCACGAACTGGCCACGACGTGCACGCGCATCTGCGAGGGCCAGACCCTCGACGTCGAGTTCGAGCGCGAGACCGACGTGCTCCCCGAGGAGTACCTGGAGATGGTCCGGCTCAAGACCGCCGTGCTCTACGGCGCCGCCGCGACCATCCCGGCGATGCTCGTCGGCGCCGAGCGCGAGGTGGTCGACGCCCTCTACGAGTACGGCGTCACCGCCGGCAGCGCCTTCCAGATCCAGGACGACGTCCTCGACCTGACGGTCCCCAGCGAGAAGCTGGGCAAGCAGCGCGGGTCGGACCTCGTGGAGAACAAGGAGACGATCATCACCCTCCACGCGCGTCAGCAGGGCGTCGACGTGGACGGCCTCGTCGAGGCCGAGACCGCCGAGGAGCTCACCGAGGCGGAGGTTGAGCGCGCCGTCGCCGCCCTGGAGGAGGCGGGCAGCATCGAGTACGCCCGCCAGACCGCCCGCGACCTCACCGACGAGGCCAAGCGCCAGCTCCAGGTGCTGCCCGACAACGAGGCCCGGTCGCTGCTCGGGGAGATCGCCGACTACCTGATCACCCGCGGCTACTGAGCCGCAGTCCTGGCGAGCGTTTTCTTGCCCGGTGCGTCTTCAGGCGTCCGCGAGCTGGACGCCGCGCGCGACGACGTAGATCAGCACCACGGCCGCCCCGACCGCGAGGACGAACTGCGAGACGATCGTGAAGAGGACGCCCAGCGCCGAGTTGCCGGCGAAGACCACGACCAGCAGGAAGGGCAGGAGCGCCAGTCCGCCGAACAGCGCGACGAGGCCGGCGACAGGCAGCGCCTCGTTCCAGATCTGGTCGGTGTCGAGTCCGCCGCTTTCGGCGTCGATGAAGGGTCGAACGGAGGGCATCGTCCGTGCATCGGGGCAGCGGCGTATCAACGTTTTGCACGCCGAACGGCCGACGCGTCGCCGACGGCGGACCGACGAGTGGCCGGGCTCTCCTCCACGTCGGGCGGGCCCGCCGATCGCCGCTCACCGCTCGCGCGTGTCGCGCTGCGCGGCCCGCTCGGCGTCCTCGCGGTCCATCCGCTCGCGCCGGTCGCGCTCGGCCCGGACGAGGCCGTAGAGCACGAGGGGGCCGGCGACGGCCAGCGCCAGGAAGACGAAGACGACGGCGAACTCGGCCATCACGCCCTGGAGCCGTCGGCAGCGAGGTCGTCGTCGGGGTCGGTGGTGGGGTCGGCGTCGAACTCGTCGTCGTCGGGGTCGTCGCTGGCGGACTGGTCCTCGTCGTCGCCGCCGGCGTCGCCGGCGACCGTCCGGTAGAACGACACCGAGAAGACGGCGAAGAACCCGCCGAGGAGCGTCCCGCCGAGCGCGACGAGCAGGACGACGCCGGCCACCACCGGCAGCGTCGGCTCCGGGAGGCCGAACTGCGTCGCCGTCCCCGTCGACAGCAGCACCGAGGCGCCGCCGAAGACGGCTCCGGCGAGCAGGCCGACCACGGCGTTGAGCAGCGTGTACCCGAAGGTGCTCACGAGGCTGTGCCGGACCACCGAGAGGCTCCGCTCGACGCCGCCGACGACGCCGCGGTCCTCCAGCACGATGGCCTGGCCGTAGAACTGGACGAAAAAGGTCACCAGGAGGTACGCCAGCACCGCGGCCGCGACGACCACCCCGATCACGGCCAGCACCGCGACGCCCGCCGACCCGAGGCCGTCGCCGCCGAGGTAGACCAGGCCGCCGGCGACGGCGACGAAGAACGCGACCGCCCCGAGAACGAAGTTGAGCGCCATCAGCCCGAGGTACGCGAGCAGGACCGAGACGTAGTGGTCGACGCCCTCGTCGACGAAGGTCCGC